>CAYYNL010000147.1:0-11322 GCA_964472925.1 uncultured Fibrobacter sp.
TGCATCAATATCTTACGGTTCTTCATCGTCACCTACTGCGGTTTTTAGGATTATTGTTAGTTCGGATTACCAAAAATAGTGATAGCCATTTCTATTTAAAAATGAAATATGATTTAATGCAAAAGAAAACCAGAATCAGATGATTCATTGGAGGTACATTATATATCGAAGCAGTCCTGATTCGTGTCTTCTGCAGTAATCATTTAAGGAAGGTTGTCTTTGGAATTACAGAATGTATCTCCCACGCTTTCTGTTTGCTTCAGGGTATTTCCCAGCTATCGGTATCGGGAGTGCTGATCCATTTTTTTGCCACTAAACCAGAGATACTAGGGTTTCTGGATCCTTTTAAAAATGCACTTGATGGCTGGAAATCGGAAACTGACCAGTTGCAATGGCTGAGATGATACTTACCATTAATGAATGTATTAAACCACCAGTCAGTATTCTCTTCATCTATATACGTATGTCCCTCTAACCCACCATCACTGTGGGTGGTACCCCATTCAGAAACAAATACAGGAACTCTTCCTAATGCTGGTGATAAATAGTTGGGCTCATAACCACCCTCTCCACAATCTTTTTTCGCATAATAGGCATTGGGGCCGTGACTTGCAGCATAGAAATGAAAAGAATAGGCGACATTTCTAAAAGGATTTCCATCATTATCCAAGATTGGACCATCTGCTGCGACTCCCACATGTTGGGAGTAATAGGGAGTACCTATTATCACCAGGTTATCACAACCTTCATTGCGGATAGCCTTTGTAACAGTTTTTAGATATGGTTTAATGAGAGCCCAGGTTTTTCTGGCGTTTTCAACACTGCCGTCATTTGGTTGGGAAGCAGCAGCAATAACAGGCTCATTGAAAATCTCAAAGATAACGTTAGGGACATTTTTATAAATTCTGGCCTGTTGACTGAAGAAATTGACAGCTGCTGCCAGTTGGTTGTGGGCAGTATGAGAGTGCCAATCAAGTATAATATAAACTCCCTCATCAATTGCAGCATCAATTACAGCCTTTACTTCCTCCCATCCGTTATCGTGTTCTTCGTTTCTGTCATAAGCGGCTCTTACCACAGTGCATTTCCACTCATTCCGCAGAAACTTAACCCAGTCTCTGGTATAAAATTTGGTTCCGCCCCAGAGAGGGTTACTCCAGTAGAAACTCATTCCTCTTAATTGAACAATTCTTCCATGCTGGTTAAGAAGGTATGGTCCACTGGTCGATAATTTTCCGTGTCTTTGAACTGGTGTTTGCATAGATGTTGAACTCAAGGTTTTAAGGTTTATTAGTCCAGAACTTGTTTGAAACGCAGAAAGCAGGCTCTTTTTTTAAAAGTAATAATAAAGAAATAAATTATTGAATGTATGTATGCCGATAGATCTCAATCGGTGCCATTTAATTTTTAAATTGTTTTTTATCTCGAGCTGACAAAAAACCTGAGATTTTAAATTGTTAAGGGAAAAGCTTCTTTATGCGTAAAAAAGAAGCCGGACACATTTCTGCATCCGGCTTCTTTAATGAAAACCAAGAAAAACCCTTTTATTTCAAAATGTTAATCTGTGATTTTTTCTCGAAAGCTTTTCCGTTAATATCCATGGCGTTGAGTTTTACAAGATAAATACCGGAAGAAAGATTGTCAGCAGAAATGATAGTTGACAATGCTCTCGTATCGGTGATCGAATGGCTTTGAACAACTGCACCCTTCATATTGATAAGGCTGATTTTGCCACTTGTAAAAGCGGTATTGTTGTTCCAATTTACATGAACCTTACCATTTTTGTAGAGAGCAGCAAACCCGGTTTGAGCAGCTTTTACAGAGAGATTTTTAACTGAGCTTTCTACACCGAAATCTGCATCCGGGAATCCGATGTTATCAATAGCAAATGCACCGGATAACCCCTTTGGCCCCTGAACTTTCCATTGAATTTTTGCCAGCTTCTTTGTGTTAAAATCTATGGGATTATAGCCTATCCAGTCATCATGAACAATAAGGTTCGCAAATGGCAGGTATACTCTAACCCACTTAGACTTGGTAGGAGGAAAATTCCTGTAATATACTATTCCAGAGCCACGAGTATCTTTTCTCTCTGGATTTTCAGCATCAGCCACATCGTTCACATCGCTTATTTCAAGAACTACTTTATTAACATCTCCAACAGTCATATATTCGAAGTATACACCTTTTACTTTAGCAGAATCGGCATTAAAATAGGTGCAACTAGCAGAGTCATAGAGGTTGCAGCCGATACCAACAAAACCCTGCACCATAACATCATTTTGCTTGATTGGATCACCGATTTCAAATTCCAGAGCTGCGCCTTTTCCTTCATTGTTGTATCCAGTCCCATCTTCAATTTGAAGGTTAAGAAGTTTTGTTTCTTCATTTTCGGTGGCATAAGCAGTTACTTTCGAATTGCCTTTAATTTCAGCATCATTGTAGGCGTACCAGTAAGTTTTCAAAGGAGATTTAGTGGGGGTTTTTCCGTCGAATGTGTGAAACAGTTTATCTGTGCGATTTGATTCTGTTTTAGTCCACATCGTAGGGGAAACAAAATCAAGAGGTTCAATGTAAACCTCTGCGATGTCCAAAGTATCTACCATGTTTTTATCATCACCGGTTACTTCCCATGCCAGTTTTGTGCATTTGGTAATATCAAAATCGAAATCCGCTGCCCAATCTCCTGGAAGTTCCAATTCCTCAATATTAACAGGAATTTCTTGCCAATCTCCAGGTTTTACAGTGAAATCCACTCCATAATATCCAAACTCATCACCTTCAAGCTGATCACCTGGCTTATTTGCATATTTATCAATATCAAGTGTTTGAATCTTGAATCTTACTTTGAGGTCATTTACACGTGATTTAATCTTGAATCTGATTTTTTCTGCTCCGGTCAAATCATAACTTGAGCTATCTTTGGCCAACATTGTTCCGATACCTACATAAGGCGTCGCACACGCCTTGCCTCCGCTGCAATACTCTGCTTTCCAAGGATCACCCATTTTAAAAGGCATGGTAGCGCATTTCTTACCCATACTTTCGGTAACCTGAAAAGTATACTTCTTGACTTTCCAGGTATCACTTTTATCTCCGAATGCTTCTCTGGCTCTTTCAGTATAAGGAACCTGGATAACCGAAGGTTGCAAATCCGGAGCTATCTGTGGGCGGTCATTCGCACCTACTCCAGCATTATCATCGTAATAGTACCAATACTGTTCAAATTCATTTGCATCATCATCAAAATTCACGTCTACCGTAGCAGCTATCAAACTGGAAGCTGCAAGGACTGAAGTAAGTCCTGCAATTTTTGTCCTGAGTTTAAAAATTCCCATAAGAACCCCTTCTTTAAGTTAGAACAATAATTATTTATCTATTCAACTAATTACTTACTTTTTAAAATTATAGTATAAACGGTTTTGGAAATGGTTCATTTCTGAAGGTTAAAATTACTTCCTTTTGTTAATACTTCATCGAATTAAAACAAGAAATTTTTATATTTTCGGTTGATTCAATATAGTAGCTTTAGATTTTGCAGTCAATAAATTTATTTGTGTTCAATATACCTGTTCTTGCCTTATAATATCTAAAATGTCGAGTACGCTAAAAGGGTTAAAAGGGTACTGAAAAATATTTAATTAAAAATCAATGTATGTATAATAGTTAATAGAATATTTTGAACGCAGTATCTTAGAATTGCAACTATATTACAGTGAGATATTTGAGTAGTTCAAATGTGCTTTTTAATTAGACAGCTAAAGTAAACTGAACTGAAGCTGAAATCATAGCTGGTAATAAAAGTTTGAAAATTTTTAATTTAAACGTTTTTGGGAGATAACATGGTAAAAAATGTTTTTCGCAATATTATAGTAGAAGTATTTATTCTGGGGGCATTGTTTTGTGTCTTTGCTCTTACACCTGTAGAAAAGCACGGGTGGCTTAGGACAGAAGGAGAGTATATTTTAAATGAAAAAGGAAATATAGTTCAGCTAAAGGGTATGAGTTTTTTTTGGAGCAGAAGCGATTGGTATCAGGGCGCCAGTATAGACTATTTTTACAGTAAAGCTACGGTTGATTTTCTGGTAGAAAGCTGGAAATGCAGTGTGTTGCGAGTGGCTTATGCCTGTGATGGAGGAAGTTGTCAGGGATGGAATTATGTAAAAACTGTAATAGATGAAGCTCTGGCCAAAGGAATCTATGTGATTATCGACTGGCATGCACATGATGCACATTCTCATGCCGACCAGGCGATCCAGTTTTTTACCGAGCAAGCTAATCTCTATAAAGACAAACCAAATGTAATTTTTGAACCATACAACGAACCTATAACGGCCGGTGAAGCAATCCAAAAGGATGGAAGTGTTGTAAATGCCAGATTGACCTGGAAAGCAATCAAACCGTATCTCACTAATGTTACCAAGGCAATTAGGGCGACCGGATCAAAAAACCTTATAATTCTTGGGACTCCTTATTATTGCCAGCATGTCGGTGTAGCAGCAGAGGATCCGGTTACCAATAATGGAAAACCTTTTGAAAATGTTGCTTATGCGTTTCACTTTTATGCAGCCAGCCATGGTAGCAAAGCAATGTTTGTGGAAACTGAAGGCGGGGGCTATGAGGATCTCTACCTGAAAAATGCCTTAGGGCTAATACCAATTTTTATAACCGAATGGGGGACCTCACATTCTGATGGCGGGGTGAATCACTCCGAAATCGACGAAAAAAACACCCAATGGTGGATTGATAATTTTATGGATAAATATCATCTGAGTTCGTGTAACTGGTCGGTCTCCAATTGGCAGGCATCCAGTGCATTCTCAAACGACAGAAATCCCAGCCGTTCAGGGCAGATTGTAAAAGCTTACCTTGCTAATACAGAAGATGAATTTCAACCTGACTGGAAGGCCGGTTTGGAGGGACCATCGAAAGATACTACCTTTATCTTTCCGACAACTCATCCTGCTGTTCGCTATAATAAATATTATGGAAGCCATGCTGCTGCTATTGATGTAAGTTATAAAGAATGGGATAAAGTTGATGGCAGAGCCGATATCGTTGACAATACTGCCTTAAAAGTTACGCCTGCGACAGGGGAGAACTGGGTCAGTTACAATGTAAAAACAAACGAGGTTCTTAAATTCCTGAAAATCCGATATCTTGCTACTAGTGGAAGTGGCACTGTAGAAATCTATGTAGATGATACGAAGACTAGTGAAATTGAGATTTCTAAAAATTCATCATGGACAACAGCTGTATTGAATACTTTTAATCTGCCCTCAGGAAACCATGCTCTCAAATTCAAATTTAAAAATACTTCTGATGCTGGTTATTTAATCGAATGGATTGAGCTTACAAACAGCTCGGATATCCTTACATCAAAGCAATTGAACCTTAATTGCAGTGCCAGAATTTTTAATACAAAAGATGGCTTCCATGTTGAATTGCCTCTATCACATGGTTTTAAAACTTATTCTTTGATAGGCGTTGATGGCCGCGTTGTTAAAAACGGAATTTTCGATAGAAATTCTTCGAAAATCACATTCAACGGGCTTATTAAAGGTATGTGGATTCTTAGACTTGAGGGGGCTGGAGCCACAAAAACTTATAAAACAATTGTGCATGGTTTATAAAAAGGAAATTGGATATTTTCTTAAACAGGAGCAATATATAAATGAAAAAGTTTTTCTCGATATCATTGGTTCTAATTACAGCCTTTCAGGCGTTCTCGCAAGATTATCAAAGCTTGCATAACTTGCTTATCAAGTTTTATGGGTATCAAAGGGCTGGTCTCAAAAGCGGAGACTGTTATAATTTGAATCCAGGTTTTCAGGCAGGATATCATAAAAATGATAATTATAATGGTAAACAGCTCGATGGCGGTTGGTACGATGCTGGTGATTATATCAAATTCGGAATGAATCTGGGATACGCGGTTTATTGTCTTCTTAAAGGGTACGACATGTTCCCTAATGCTTACGATGATAAATATAAGTGGGACCATTCCAGCGGAGCAGATAACATCCCTGACATTCTAAATCAGGTAAAGTATGCCACTGATTACTTAATTAAAGCAGTAATAGATGAGAACACTATAGTTTTAGATGTGGGAATAGCTCAGGAGGAACATCAGGGGTTGGATGCTCCGATACCCAATTCTAGTGGAAGATCAGGGAATCAAATACGTCTTTGTAGTGGAGCAGACATTCCTCTGACCTATGCTGCCTGTCTGGCTTTAATGTCAACTTTATATCGGCAATTCGATGCTTCTTATGCAGATCAATGTCTGGAGAAAGCCAAGGTCGCCTTCAAATTTGGCAAAAAAAAGTGTGACCAGGGTGGCGATAAGAACCTGTTTTGTACTCCACAGCTTAAAAATAACGAACCATTGTATGATTATCCTAAAGATGAAGAAACTCACGAGTATATTCTCAGGTCGGTCAATGATCGAATGGTTGCAGCCGGTGTAGAGCTTTATCGGGCAACTAATGATGAAGATCCTGTCTACAAACAATATGCTCAGAAAACGATAGTCGGGGTTACTAACTGCATGGGCTATTCCTCTATAGGACCTCTGGCATCATTTGAAACCTGGAGGCAGGGGCTGACCACATCTGCTGGTGCTTTGGCAAATAACGTCGGTTTTTTGGAGACACAAATAAAAACAGATGGCAAATTCAAGGGCGTATATCAAAACAGCGGCTGGGGAACTGCACGTGATATCGGTACCGCAGCATTCGAGTTTGCTATGGCCTATATCACTTCTTCTACAGATAACGCTAGAACCAAATATTTGGACCTAGTGAAGAAACATATTAGTTGGGTAGCTTTTGGTTCTCAATCTTACATAGTGGGATTTGGAAATAACTCTCCAAAGAGTATTCACTACCGACCAACCCGATCTGGTCCTGCAGGAGGACTGGTCAGCGGACCCGATGGTGATGGCAACTGGCAAGATAACGGTGAGAACGCTCAATTTTGTGAAGTGGCAATCGATTACAATGCTGGAATAATTGGCGCGGTTGCGTTTATGAGAGCTTATGAGAATCCAGGTGATGCAATTAAATTATCTAAAGCTTTTACAGCAAATAAGACTACCGACATAGACTTTAGTTCCGGTGATGTAACTTTCAGTGCCACATTTTCAAAATCGGTTTCTTGGACAATTAAGATAGTAGGTAGTTTAGGGGAAAAAACCTTTAGCGGAACTGGAAACAGCATAAGCCAGAAATGGGATGGTTCTGCAGATAAAGGTATGATTTTAGGTGGTGAGATAGTGAAAGCCAGATTAATATTGGAAGGTGCAGAAGTTGCAATTTATGATCTGCAAAAAGCAATGCCTGTCGCACTGGAGATCACTAATGTTAAAAAAACTCCTTTTGGTAGTTCTGATGTAAGTATTGATAATTTTGAAGACAATAATACGAATAATGAAGTAGGAGGAGCCTGGGTTGCCAAAGGTACTGGCAGTGGCCTTGCTGCTACCAGAATCAGCTTAACAGAAGATGATGGTTCCAAGGCATTGTTGGTCACTCTTAATTGCGAAGAAAACGGATATCAGACCTTTTCCGGAGTACGTACAACCTTTAACAGTGCTGGTTCTGCAGTATCTATAGGTTCTTCAAAATCGATTGCTTTTGATTTAAAAGCAAGTGACGCTTTTTATGTTTATGTTGAACTGGAACAATCTAATATTACAGATAGCGCTTATTATGGCACGGCCATTCCTGTAACTAAAAGCTCAAACCGATATCGTTTGAAGATTTCTGATTTTAAACAACCAGACTGGAAAAAAAACGATGTGGCTATGGATCTCAATAAAATCACTGCATTGCGTTTTATAGTATATGATTCTATCGGTCAAAAGAAAATCTATCTGGACAATGTTGCAATAGAAGATTTTTCAACCAACGCCGTTTATCTGGTTAAGTCAGTGCAACATTCTACTTTCAAACCAGTATTCTTTAAAAATTCATTAATGTATTCCATTCCCCAAGGACTAAATGGGGTGTTGGATGTTTCAATTTATGATGTTTCAGGAAAACTGGTAATAAACCGGGTTCTGAATTCCAGAGCAGGTACCACTTCATCAATCTCTTTTTCCAGAATTCCAGATGGAATTTATACGGTAGTAAATACTGTAAATGGAAAAATCTTTGGTGAAAAGATGAAGATCAGTCATGTGAATTGATTTTGATTAAATTAAATTCTGGATTTGATAGCTCAGGGTGAAAAATCCTGGGCTTTTTTTTTGCGAATCAATGTAAAGTTTCTTGGGGTGAAAATCCCTGTTAGTAAAGAGTCGGAAATCCTTCAGAATGATTTTAATGCATTAGTTACCTGTAAATTCTTTATTGTTTGCCTATATATAATAATAAACCTCAGAACCCGAAATTAATTGTTCAGAGCGTTTTTTTCATGAGCTGTAATCAGAATGTTGGTAAACTAAAACTCCAATAATAAAGAAGCAGAGATTATATTTGAATGCCAAAAATTCTGTCATACACTCTATAATAGTTAATTTCTTAATCATTCATGAGATCTCTTAAGAATAACCTTTTTCTTTTTATTGCACATTTCTGAACCTTGTCTTTAACTCGAGTGATCGCTTGCATTCTATAGCTTTTTACTTGCCTGAGGTTTTGTTTTAAGGAGTACATATAATATGGATTTTAATCAGGAGATAAACCGGAGAAGAACATTCGCCATTGTCTCTCATCCGGATGCCGGTAAAACAACTCTGACTGAAAAGCTGCTTTTATACGGGGGGGCTGTGCAGCTTGCAGGCTCGGTTACTGCCAGAAAAAAGGAACGTAAAACGGTTTCGGACTGGCTGGAAATAGAGCGTAAGAGAGGAATATCGGTCAGCTCTACTGTTCTTAATTTCGAATACAACGGTTACAGGATAAATCTTTTGGATACTCCTGGCCATAACGATTTCTCAGAAGATACCTACCGGGTACTTACTGCTGTGGATTCGGTGGTTATGGTAATAGATGGCGGTAAAGGAATTGAACAGCAGACCCGCAAACTTTTTGAGGTATGCAGAAGAAGAAACATTCCTGTTGTGACTTTTGTTAATAAGCTTGACCGCCCGGCTTTGGATACTTTGGCAATTCTCGATGAAATAGAACAGGTTCTTAAAATTTCCACTTATGCCATGAACTGGCCTTTAGGTTCAGGTGTTGATTTTAAAGGAATCTGGGAGCGCAAAACCGGTCTGGTACACCTTTTTGAAAGAACTGTAGGAGGGGCCTTCAAAGCTCCGGTTGCTACTCACGGAATTACCGACCAGATTGTACGAAATCTTCTTGACCAAAATACCTATAGCAGAATCTGTGAAGAAATGGCTATGGTGGAAGAGGTTGGGGCTAAATTTAATCTGGATGATATTCTGGGCGGAAAAACTACACCAGTCTTTTTCGGTAGCGCAGCAAATAATTTTGGAATACAACTTCTACTTGATGGCTTTATTGAACTGTCTCCACCACCTGCACCCCGTATTTCTGTAAATAAAGAGATATCACCTGAGGAACAGAAATTTTCCGGGTTTGTATTCAAGATTCAAGCAAATCTGGATCCTTTGCATCGTGACAGAATGGCATTTATCAGAATTGTCTCTGGTAAATTTACCAGAGACATGCCGGTTGTACATGTACAATCTGGAAAGAAACTTCGACTCTCTAACTCTAATGCGATATTTGGAAGAGATCGGGTTTCTATTGATGAGGCTTTTCCAGGGGATGTAATTGGAATGGTGGGTGCAGATTATCTTTCCATTGGAGATACGTTAAGTGAGGATGCGGATATTATCTATGATGAAATACCCAGCTTTCCCCCTGAATGCTTTGCATTTCTTCATAATCCTTTACCCTCAAATTATAAACGATTTCAGAAAGGTCTTGATCAGCTTGTTCAGGAGGGGTTGGTACATTGCTTTGAAGTGGCCAATAATGCCAGGCGAACACCGCTTCTTGCGGCAGTAGGACCTTTGCAGTTTGATTTGGTTCAGTTTCGTCTGAAAAACGAATACGGAACCGATTCCAGAATCGAGATGACTAACTGGAAGTTGGTGAGATGGCTGGAAAAAGGGTGTGAACTTGGTACCAAATGTCATTTTCCCAATGGGGTGGAATCTGCCAGGGATAAAAACGGGGAGTTGGTGCTTCTTTTTCCGGGGGAGTGGCATTTGAATTATTTTTTGGATAATAATAAAGATGTTCGGCTGACTGAATTCCCGGTTTGCGAATAAAATACTGGTTGCATTACTTGTAATTATTCAGGGATTTTTTTACCTAAAAGCAGGAAAAGAATTTATCTCTCTTGCCTCTCTTGTGCGTTTCTATTATATTATAGGCCTCGATTCAAACGAATCGGGGTCTGCTCATTAAAATTCCGACAATATCAAATCACCTGATAGCGTATTGGGTGATGCCTGCCCGATGAAATGGTTAAAAAAAGATGTTGCGTTCTTTTTAAAGATTTACTATTTTAACGGGCACAAATTTGAAATGGATGTCTTAGGGGTAAGGCAAGCAAGTTTCTGCGGTAATTTCAGTATCGCAAGTCTGCGATTGATTCTCCCTTTCAGTGAAAAAGAAAAGATTTGATATTCGCCTGAGGAAACAGCGGCATGTATTTAGCTGTTGTTTTGTCAGTGGCTGAAAATAGAGTTCTTTGACAAATATTCTGTTGATGAAGCACATAGAGAAAAGAAGAAAGTTTCGTCGAAAACAAGAAAATGTATCAAGATAATAAGGGTGCATGGCGGATGCCTTGGCATCGGATGCCGAAGAAGGACGTGGTAAGCTGCGATAAGCTTCGGGGAGTGGCAAACACACAGTGATCCGGAGATATCCGAATGGGACAACCCACCCGGCGCAGGCCGGGTATCCTTGACTGAATTCATAGGTTAAGGAGGGGAACGGGGGGAATTGAACCATCTTAGTACCCCCAGGAGAAGAAAGTAAAAACGATTACCTGAGTAGTGGTGAGCGAAAGGGTAAGAGCCTAAACTGAGCCAGCTGTAAGCCGGTGCGCGTTGGCAGCTCAGGGTAGTAAGTCGTTGTCGGGCTGTGGTACCGGACAGCCGGGAAGTTAACAGAGTATATTTTTAGCAGAAGTTCACCTGGAAAGGTGGCACCATAGTGGGTGAAAGTCCCGTAAGCGAAAAGGATATACCTTCCTTGACAGCGTACTTGAGTACCGTGGAGCACGTGGAATTCCATGGGAAGCAGGGAGGACCATCTCCCAAGGCTAAATACAAACCGATGACCGATAGTGGACCAGTACCGTGAGGGAAAGGTGAAAAGCACCCCGAGA
>CAYYNL010000148.1:0-11232 GCA_964472925.1 uncultured Fibrobacter sp.
ACAGTCGCTTTTGCTTCATCCGTAAAAAATTCTGGATTATGACAACAAACGACCATAGTATTTTTTATTTCAGGGTTGATCTGCATGTTGTTTGTCCAAGCTGACATTTTTTTTTGCCCAGAAAAAACAGAGTTTATGCCTGTACCAAGAATCGTTAGACCGGCTGCTCCAGAACCGGTCGATTTCAGAAATGATCGCCTGCTGATATTTTTATTATCTGACATAGGAAACCTCATTTCACAAGATGTTATGCCTTTACTTAATATATTGGTTATTAAAATATAATAAAAGTGTTCAGTTTTACCTCAGGACAATAATCTATTCAGCCAATCCGTCCACAACCGATAATTTCTGGATATCATTTCATGTCGTTGTATTTTTTTTCAAGTGTTTCTATAAAGCTCTTTGCAGTAGCTCTGCTTTCGGCTTTGTTTAGGTATCCGGTAAATTTAATCTCAATAAAGAATCTTCCAAAATGAGCAATAGTGTTTACTCCACTTAAATTTTCTTCGGTAACAACAACAGTTGCAGCATACCCATCAATAGGCATTTTATTGTTTTTATAATCTGCACTCATTCTATTAAACATATTGGTCGCCTTGGAATCATCACCAAAATCCATAACAAATATGTCAGCTTCAAATTCAGTGGATTTCATAATTTGTCTGAAGCCTCTTATCAGACCTTCATCAATATATTTCTCAGCTCCCCCATCAAGACCGGCATCAAGATGACAATTATTGACATCAAATTCAAAAATAGATGACTGAGTCCACCCACCGATTTCATTAACTTCCAATACGAAGTTATCTACGCCCTGGTCACCACCTTCGTCATCCGAAACAACCCTGCATGTCCAAACTATCAATGGGATTATTAATCCAGCTATTATCCAATGCTTAATCTTTTTCATACATACCTCCGGTGATTTAAAAATTAACGATTAAATTGACTCTGCTTTGAAAATCGAATAATTGATGCTTGTCGAATGAAATTGTTTCAAAATTACTGATTTGAATATTCGGTAAAATAATGGTTGAAAGATTAAAGGTGTAACCAATCTGAGGTGCATTTGGTTCTTTTTCATTCCTTTTTGTCCAAGTTACCTTGAAATCGTGGGAATTAAACAGAGATTTTATAAATTTGACATCCTTAAAATTTAGATTTAAAGTAAATGACGGCCCAAAATCAAGTTTAGTACCTATAGAATCTGTGATATAGCTTGCGATAAATTTGGGTTTTACCCTCAACCAGGATAAAATAATCCTGTCATAGGCAATATTACCGTAATGATAATTCTTATCAGATGTATAGTTCCATATAGCCTGCCAATAGTTCTTTCCCCCTGCCCATATTTGCAGATCATTCTCGGTACTGAAAAATGACTGCATAGAAGTTTTTGACCATTCATTGAAATTGCGAAAAAGGATTTCATTAACAGGGAATATATGTATTCCAACTCCGCCATTTGTAGAAGTTGTTTGTTTGGAATTCTGGGCGGTTATTAAATCGATTAACTCGGGATGCATCACCCCAAATTCTGCACATACATTCTGAGAAAAAGATGCACGGGGAGAAAACCACTTAAATGCAGAAAGCCATTGACCTGGCTTTAATATTAAATCCAATGCTCTGGTGATAGTATCAGTGCTGGAATCTGCCCTGCTATATCTATTATACTGAAAATAATAGGATGCGTTTAAATCAACACCTTTTGGCGCATCGGTTGTCTGTACTTCTAAACCGGGTCGTAAGATTGTAGATGGCATCTCATCTGCATCAATTCCACTGCGATAAATGAGATTTCCAAGTATTGAGACTGCTTGAATCGGAGAAAGCGTAACCTCAGCAGTACTCATTCTTCCATTAACCCAGTTTTTATCATTTGACTCAGTTCTGTATTCACTATGTGAAATTTCGTAGCCAACTTTTCGCATACGGGTTAATTTTTCGAGATATCTGGAAGATGTTTCGTAAAAACGAAAATGGGCCTTGTCCTTAGTGCTGAAAAGGCTGTCAAAAGCCGTTCTGACAGTATCCGTCCTGGTTTTATGTTCGATTTCATTTCGGGATAATGTTATATCCAAATAAGGAAAGCCTGGTATATGAACGCCTGTTTTAGCAGCATACTTTGACTCTGTTCCCCCAGATGCTTCTCGGCGATGCTGATAATAGCTTACCGGAAAATCCTGAGTTACGTCGTATGACAGGGTGATATCGTACTGATTCTGAATCGCTCCATAACCATAGGTTAAAGTATCAGTCGACACGAATTCATTATCCATTGCCAAACAATTAAATACAAATCCGGCTTTCTTTCCAAATCGGCTTTGCAATGTAGCAGATCCGGCTTTGGCTCCGGTTTTTGAATTATAAGAAATATCCGGAGTAAGTTTTAACATAAGGTTCTGTTTACGAATCTCAAGAGGCGCCGATAAACTAATTATTTGCTGTTCCATAGTGCCATTTGTGTAATGGGCATCCGAATCCATTCCTGTAAACCCTACCCTGGCTGATATGTATTCATGAGGCGTAACAGTCAAAGCACCATAGTGCAACAATCCAAAATTATGATCAGGAATAAATTCTACATCGCTTATTTTACCATCAGGAACAGTTTGTACTTCGTACTGAACAGCTATTGAAGAAACCGGATCGACTGGTGCAGTTGATACAAACTGAAGCTTGCCGATCTCCGAATAAAAGGTATACTGAGTTGAATCAAACAGTTCTCCATCTATCCACACCTTTACAGAACCAGGTATTATCCTGGTTGTATTTTTGGATAATGTGTCCGATGTGTCCGAATCATCTATAGCAATTTCATCTATAATTTCAGAATCATTGATGCTATCAATATCACTTTTCTTTTTCCGTTCTTTGAGGTAATATATTCCATCTGGCCGAAACGACAACATCCGCCATACTTTTCGCGTTTTCATGTAACCGGATCCAGCAGCCAGACGAATAACTTTACGATCGCGATTCTCAATCCGTTTCCTGCTCTCGATCACCACACTTGCACCTTCAATCTGAGTTGATGGCAAAGAAATAGATGAAAGTTGATCGTTTGATGTATTTCCTAACTTAACATAATTTAGCCGGTCATCTCTGTTTCCCCGGTATTGAATTCCTTTTGATGGGACGGTGGTCTTGCTTGTATTATTAAAGAACAGTTCCAGGCTGCGATCATGAGGGTCTGTAGTCCGGTAGTTTAGATTAATAAGTGGAAGACCTTTTACAGTGTCAATTCCAGTAAGCTTGGCTATCGGACTTGTAGAACTTAAACCCATAAGAGTCTGCTTTGTAATATCTATTCCGTTCTTCTTGTAAACAGTGTCATATTCATATCCTTTAAATTTAATACTAACTATATCTTCAAAACTTCCGGTTAGCACCGATTGATAGCCTGGTGAGTACTTTACCTTAAAACCTTCATCGCTCCAAGAAAGCCTTTTCACTTTATGTTTCAGACTGGCAAATGGAACTGTCTGCCAGGCTCTATTATCTGAATCATAAAAGTAAATACCATTTTTACCAACTGCTATTACAAATGCATCCAAAACTGAAAGTTTTTCAAGATCAGAAAAATTCAACTCTTGCGGGTATGTAATAAAATCCATTCCAGAGTTTTTGGTGTCGTACTTTATAATTCTCTCTGGTGTTGCAATAAGCAGTGTGTCAGAATTTTTGGTCAATACCTTAATTTGATCTATTCCTGAAATATCCAACTTTCTGGTAACACCAGTTGCTGTTGTAAGCTTAACCACTCCAGAGCCAGTACTGACATAAAGCACAGAGTCTTCATCGAAAAAATCAACTATAGGTTGAATTAAATCTGTTTTATCCCAAGAAAAAGAATTTGGCTGGTATTGTTTAATAATGGATTTTTCTATTATTCTGAAAGTATTTCTACCTATGTAAAAAGCTGCAGAATCTGAAATATTTTCATCGAGTTTATAACTGTTCCATTTTTCTGTAGAAACCGAAAAACGACAGAGTCTCTCTCTTCCAAGACAAAACACCTCCTCACCGTTACTATAAGCCCCAACTATGGTATCAATTTCTTCTGGCAGTTTGTAGCTCTGCCATTCACGGCTTAGTTTGTCAAAAGCATAAATACTTTTGTTTGTTACAAGCCAAATATAATCCATATCTACGGCAATTTTTCCGGGAATTATCTCATCACCAGGTAACGATATACGTTCGCTTCCCAATGTATTCATATCGATCTGATACAATCCAGCATCAGATGAAACCAGAAGAAAGCCTTCATGTTCCACAAAATCGTTAAAATATTTGGCAACTCTGGATGGATCTATCGATACTGGGCGAACTGTTCGAGAGGATGAACAAAAAACCTGAAATTCAGATGGGGAACACAACCAGGTATAGTTGTCTTTAGAAAAAATTCGCCAACTATGAGGCTTCTGGGCGAATAAATTGGTACTGCACACAAGGATAATAACAAGGAAGAAAATATTTTTTCTGATTTCCATTATTAATACCTTGCTTTATGTCGCGATAACCCAAAATTGAACAATCTTTTTTTATTACCAATTAATACTTTATCGTTTAAACTGATTATAGTTTAAACTGACTATAATCAATAATTAAGTGATTAGTGACCGTATAAATATAGTTTGTTCAAAAATTCTGTTATCACTTCTTTTTTTTGGCTTAATAGCTTCTCGTATTTCGATAAGATTATCACGCATTTCAAGAATTATTAGCTTTGTTGAGAAAAGAAAATGCTTTCTGGCGTTTAGATTCGAGGGAGCCCGCCGATTGCTATCAGTGGCTTTCTCTCTATATACTTAGCTATAGCTTAAATATGTTTATGCATGATTTCACCATAGCGGGATTAAGAATTTTTACAGGCATTCTTTGATAATTTAAAGGGTTTGCTTAATCCGATATTCTGTTTTTCTTAATTTGGTTTATTCGCCCCTCTCAAACTTTCTTTCCAGAATCGGTCCCATCTGATCCGCCAGTTTTTTGGCAATCTTTCTGTGGGCAACTGTGTTGGGATGCCAGTCACAGCCCCGTTCATAAATCGGTATCGGATCATACTCAAAGAAATGAATTCTTTCATTACCATCACTCTTCTCCTGATTTACTATATCCGAAATGAGACTCCTCAAAGGCTCTTTATCTGAAGTAATGCAGATAATGTCAACTCCAGGATAGATCTTATAGATAAACTGAAGAAAAGCCCAGTAATAATTCTTGAAAAGTATCAAAGGCGGATTTGGTTTTGTTGAAAAATCATTGGTACCAAGATTTACTATCACTATATGTGGGATCCATTTATTATAATCCCATATTAAATCTGATTCACTTAATAAAGTTCTTATGTAAAACTCTGGAAATGTTTCAAAAGAACTTATAAATGGTGACGCCCAGTTTCTTACCACTCCCTTGCTGCTTAAAGCAACCACTGCATATTCTGCTCCCAGTAATCGCGCAGCAACAGGACCATAGGATTCATAACTATTAGAAGAAGCGGAAACTATTTCACTATCACAACGAAGTGTCGATGCTTCATTGCCAAATCCATTTAGCGTAGATGCACCTATAAATTCAATTCGGTAACGCGGTCTGGCTGAGAGCGGCAGTAGTTCTTTTCCACTATCAAGGATAATTCCTCTGAATTCAGATATGGCATTTTTGTGTACAAATCGTTTGGTAATCAAAACCTTGTGCACCGTATCTTTCAACCCTGAAGCCAGATCATATATTTTATTCATTGCCGAATCGGTTTTGATTATCTTGACCGGTTGATCATCTATAAAAACATTGAATAATTCACCGGCACCTTTCATCTGTATAGCACAGCAAGTCCCTTCAAACATCGCCTCGATAGAGATTCCAGGCCAATCAAATCGATAATTATCTGCTCTGCTGTCATCTATCCTTCCAGTGTAACGGATGTTTGGTTCAGACGGCAGGATGAAAGTTTTAGCAAAAGAGAAGCCGGTGATTAAAATTAAGTTGATGAATATGATATGCAACTTTCGAAATCGCAAAAGATCCTCTGTAGAATATGATTAATCAGTATCGGTATTGTGTTAAAATACAAATGAAAAGGCTATCATGTTTAATGCAGGATTCCACATCAAAAGCAATAAGATTTTCTGGTGATAAATCGCCTGTTTTATGTTTCTAATTAACATAGTTTCATGTTGGCAAAACAGGCAAGATTTTTTAATTCTCCTGCTTTTGATATACTCTGGCATTATTCTCTATAGTTAAATTCATGTTTCCTTCTGCGGTGAACCCGATTCCAGCAGCCTGCATCCGGGGCCGCTTATTATGCTTTTTCCACCAGTTTTTGGAATAATCTCAATCTGAGTACCGATACGTTCTTTCAGAGCCTGAACATGTGAAATTACCCCTATCATTTTTCCACTATGGTATAACCCAGTAAGCGTCTCCAGCGCCGTCTCCAGTGCATCCTCATCCAGAGTCCCAAAACCTTCATCAAGGAAAAGCGAATCCACTCTTACATTTTTACTGGCCATCTGAGACAACCCAAGTGCCAGTGAAAGGCTGACAATGAAACTTTCTCCACCAGAGAGATTCTTTGTCGAACGGATTTCGCCGGCCTGATAACTGTCGATGATATTAAGCTCCAGTGGCTCAGAATTATCTCTGATCAATAAGTAACGATCGCTCATCTTCTGCAACTGCACATTTGCATATCCGATCATCATTTCAAATGTCAGTCCCTGAGCAAAATTACGATACTTTTTTCCATCAGCAGAGCCAATCAGCTCGTGAAGTTTTTCCCATCTGTTACATTCTTTCTCTTGCAAATCAATATCCAGAAGTTTCTGGCTCTGCATTTTCTTCAGTTCACAGTTGTCGGCAAGCTTTTGACGTATCGCACCAATTTGCTGCTGCACACTTTTAAGATCACTTTCTACTTTTTCCAAATCCAGATGAAGCTGTTCAAGAGATTGACAGGTAATCATTTTTCCTCTTTCACTCTCCAGCGCGACAGTTTTTTCCTGGATTTTGGCACAGATTTCCATCTGTTCGTTTACAAGCAATCGGGCCTGCTCCATCAGAGCCTTCCTTTGATCCTCGGGCAAACAAGCTTCCCTGTATTTTTGCTCATCTTCAAAGCCTGCCGAATTGATATTAAAAAGGAAAGATTCACTGGCAGCTTTGATTTGACCATCACGGAAAACCATCTGTTTTTCGATTGCATCAATCTTTGCCTTCATCCCGCTGTACTCTTCAGTAATAGCAGCAAGGTACTGACGAGCATTCTCCAGTTTATTCTCTGCAGCAGAAACCGCATCAGCCATGTCTGCTTCCTCTTTATCGGCATCCTTGCGGCCGAAAAGATTTACTCTTTCATTTATCAGTGTGTCCTGTTCATTTTTTAATGCTGCAAGCCTAATTAGATTCTCTTCAATTTCAGACTTCAATACGCTGATTTTATCGTTCTGATTGTTTATCTGAACTTCGAGTAAGGATATCTGTTTTTCAAAAGAAGTTTTCTCCTCCTGTCTTCTGATCCACTGATTACGGTACTTATTCAAATCAGATAAAACTCTGTTTAAATTATTCATCGGGAGCTGATCTATTCCATAGTACCTGAGTTCAACCAGAGCTTCATCGGATACTTTTCCGAGCTGAGCAGCAAGCGTGTTATATTCCTTATTTAACTGAATTATCTTCTGTTCAGATTGTTTTTTGTTTTGAACAGCTGCCTGGGTTTTCCTTTCATTTGCCATGAGAAGTTCTCTTGTCTTGTCCAGAGAGTGCCGCAGGTTTTCAATTGCTTTTTCCAGCTCTTCTGCAATATTTACAATATTGGACGCCCTGTTTTTTCCCATTTCGTTTTCTTTTGCCAATTTATCCAGTATCTCTGAGATATCGTCTGCTGTTCGTTGAAGCGAAAATATTGTTAATTTTTCTTCAATTCTGGTATTTTCATCAGCTATCCTTTCATTTAAATCAGAACATTCGGTATCTATATGTTCCAGCTCCTTCTGCCCCTCAGCCAGCTTAACTCTTTTTCTGGAGATCTCTTCATTCAGAGATTTGAAATTGCCTCTTACCTCATCAAGCATTGTCCTGGTCTCATCCGGCTGGGGGATATTTCCCTGGGCATAAGGATGGTGCATCGATCCGCACAAAGGACACGGTTCATTATCCCGGAGCTGACACCTGGCCTCCTCCAGGTCCCTTATCCGATTTAATAGTGATAACTGCGTTTCAAGAGATTTCATCTCCTTTTCAAGTGAACCGCTTTCAACCAGCTTCCTGCTGATTTGTTCCTGTAAACACTTAACTTCAGAAACCAGAGCACTGCGGCGACTATCCAGCTTACCAAGTTTTTCCCGGGATTCTTTAATGAACCTAACTGATTCATTCAATTTTTCCAGCAGATACTCTTTTTCTCTTATCTGTGTCAGCTCATTTCTCCATGAAACCAAATCTCTGGAATCCAGTATTTTCTTAAGTTCAGCTTCCTTCCCGCTAAACACCTCCTTCATGAACTGAAGATCTTTTTGCAGTTTCTGTTGATACTTTTCCAGTTCACTCCATTGACTATCCAACTCTGTCAATTCCTTCTGAGCCTGAACAATTTCTCTTTTCTTCTCATTCAAACCTTTATCTAACTCACCTATCTGTTCGACAGATTTGCTTATCCAGGCAAGATTTTCAACAAGCCTCTCATGAGTACTGGTCTCACTCAGCAATTTTTTCACTTTTTCAAGGTTATTTTTGTTCTCATCAAGAGCCAATTGATCTTTCTGATTTTTATCCTGCAGAGTTACAAGTGATTTTTCCGTTTCAGAAATTTTATCTGAAAGCGCTGTGATTGGAGCCCCTTTCTCCCTAACCTTGAGATCCAGTTCTCTTACTCTGCGGGTAATTAGTGCAATCTCTTTTTGCAAGGATTTTTGGGCTTCCAGAAAAGCAACTGATTCCTTTATCGCTTGCTGTGCCTTTTCTACTTTAGATTCCACACCAGGCAGTTCAGATTTTAACTGGTTATAGCATTGTCTTTCGGTTTCCTGTTCATTGCGCAATGACTGAAGTGACGCATATTCAGCAGACAATTCAAGTGCCCGTGTTGCCAGTTCCAGTTTTTTAGACATTGGACTGAAGTTGTCAATACGGATCTCTACGTCTCTTTTCCTGTGGCTTAATGACAACAGCTCATTCTCAATGCTACTGATTTTTTCCTTCCAGTTTATTGCCTTTCTCAGATCAGTAGATCGGGCATTAAGTTCCGTTTCTTTTAAAGAGAACTGCTCAAGAAGTGAATTGTACTGATTCTCTTCATCTACACTTAACAGATTCACTGCTGCCAGTTCCGATCGAAGACATTGAAGTTTCTTTTTCTCTTCAGTGCAACGCTGATGAACACTGATGGAGATTTGACTGTAGATTTCTGTTCCGGTTATCTGTTCCAATATAGGTGCACGTTCATCCGGATCTGCCTGCAGAAAAGCTGCAAACCCGCCTTGTGCCAGAAGCATGGAACGGGTAAAACGATCAAAATCAATACCGCTGATTATCTCAATCTGTTCTGCAACGCCACGAATCTTTGTTTCAAAGATTTTTCCTGTAACCGCATCAGAGATCTCATGTTTGGGTGCCTGCAGTTCGCCATCACTTTTCTTTCTGGCCCTGTGCTGACTCCAATGACAACGGTATCTTCCTGAAGATGTTTCAAAAATTACTTCTGCAAAACATTCTCCTGTATGACGGGACATTATCTCATTACCACTTTTGGTGATTTTATTCAACCTGGGAGTACACCCATAAAGAGCCAGACATATTGCATCCAGAATAGTGGTTTTCCCAGCACCTGTTGGTCCGGTGATAGCAAAGATTCCATTGGAGGTAAATGAAGGATGACTCAGATCTATTTCCCACTCGCCAACAAGTGAATTCAGGTTTTTAAATCGAATATAAAGGATTCTCATAACTCTCAGCCCATCTCTAAACTGCTTTCCAATTTATCCACTTCGTTTAAAGAGATGACAATTTCCTGATAAGCATTCAACAACTCTGCCTGCTGCTCAAGCGGCACCTTGTTAAGCTCCAAACAACGTTGAAAAACATCATCTACGCTCATGTCATCCAGACATTCATTTTCAAATTTTTTATTTAGGACCATTTTTATTATATGATTGTTCTTTACCCGAAGAATCTCAATCTCTGATCCGTTAACTATAGATTCCAGACGTTCCCGTAAATTGCCAATCACCTCTTCTCCTTCATAGATAATCTCCACCCAGATACTATCTTTAACATTCAGTAATTCTGTGATCCGCTTTTCGATCTGATCCCATGTACCTCGTATACTTTCCAGTTTCTGGAAAACTGGTACCTGAATGAGGGATACTGTTGGTGATCTGCCTTCAAATTCTATCATGCAAATATTTTTCTGCTGCTTTGCTTCTCCAAAACTCATCTGTAACGGAGATCCACTGTAGCGGATAATATCGGAGTCATTCACCTTTTGTGGAATATGAAGATGGCCCAGAGCCAGATAATCAATACAGGAGGGAAAAATATCAACTGTCAGGTGAACAAGAGATCCCACATACAAATCACGAACTCCATCTCCATCAACCGTTTTACCTCCTGCAGTAAAAAGATGCCCCATGGCAATTATGGGAATCTCCATTTTCAGTTCTTTACGTTTCTGATCTGCCAGTTCACATACATTGAAGTAGTGTTCACGTATTCCTTCGGTCAGCTTCTTCTCTTTCTCCTCCATGCTCTCTCCTGGTTGAACCAGGCGCACATCACGATCTCTTAAATACGGAACTGCACAAACAATCAATTCCGGTAAATCATCCCTATTCTTTAGAATAAGCACTTCGTCTTCATAATTTCCAGAGAAAGACCCGATTACATGAACATTCAAAACTTTTAACAATTCTTTTGGAGCGCTTAAAAATGAGGGCGAATCATGATTTCCGGCAATTACAACCAAATGTCTGCAGCAGGAACAGGATGCAACCTGATACAGAAAGCGATAATAGATCTCCTGTGAACGGTTACTAGGGGTGCTTGTGTCAAAAATATCACCAGATAGCAGAAGCACATCGATCTCCTGCTGCTTAATGGTTTCAAGAAGCCAATTTAAGAACGACTCAAACTCCCTGTACCGTTTTTTTTCATAGAGAGCACGACCAATATGCCAGTCTGAGGAATGAAGAACTTTCATTGTTGAACTCTGAAATTGAGATT
>CAYYNL010000149.1:0-11200 GCA_964472925.1 uncultured Fibrobacter sp.
TATAGATAATACGGCAACAAGACTCCAAGATGCGCCGACGCGACTCTAAGATGCGACGACGCGACTCTAAGATGCGCTGACGCGACTCTAAGATGCGCTGACGCGACTCCAAGATGCGACGACGAGACTCCAAGATACGCTGGCGAGACTTTCAAGCTGCGTATAGGTAATTTGGAACAGCGGTTTAA
Source organism: uncultured Fibrobacter sp. (assembly GCA_964472925.1). Lineage (GTDB taxonomy): Bacteria > Fibrobacterota > Chitinivibrionia > Chitinivibrionales > Chitinispirillaceae > JAAYPC01. Next base: position 189 of record CAYYNL010000149.1, read on the forward strand.
GGCTCCTGGATTACCTCCCGGAAAACGATAGTGGAATTCAATAGTCTCTTATAAACACGACTGCTGTGACTAAGACCAGTGGTGGTAAAAAGAGCCAAAGTGATAGCTTCCCACAGAAATACCCATCCACCGATAAATAGACCTTCAACCAGAATTGAGGGAAAAACTGAAGAGGCGAGCTGCTTTGAGAATATGGTGGCTGCCCACAGGAATGCAAAACCAATCAGCATAAAAAGCAGAGTCCGGGTGTTGGTTTTGGCGATTTCCTTTCTGATAAAATAAATCTTGAATTTAAAACCGTTTCTTAGTCCTTTACGTGCTTGCTCTTCGATGGCCTTATCTCTTACACCCTGAGGGATAGTGAAACTCAGGATCAGAGGATAATGGTAAGGAATATCATCAGAGCATCCTTCAAGATAAAGCTCCAGGTCATGATCTATATCTCTGAGTTTAAAGGGGGCTGGGTCCCATTCGCTGAAAATATCGGAATATTTATCCAAAGCTATTTCTATTATATAAGCTCCTGTTTTTTCATCGAAACGGTATAGTTCTCTGAAAATTCCTTCTGCTTTTTTCATGTTTGCCTGAGACCTGCTGTGATTTTTTGCGTCCATCAATTAAACCAGAAAAGGCACAGAAGTTCTTTGCGCAAAAGACCTGTTTTCAACCTAAAAACCGCAGTAGATTGACGCGAATAACACCTAATCTATTGCGCATAAAGGCATTCAGTCCTTTCGGTCTTATCACCGGAAGATAAAACCTTCAAGGACTTCAAGCCTTTCTGCATCAATATCTTACGGTTCTTCATCGTCACCTGCTGCGGTTTTTAGGTTCAATGTTTTTTTTCAGAGTTTAATCAAATAGTTTTTTTTATGCAGTTAAACAATGGGACTCACAATAAACTGAACAGCAAAAATTGGAGCCTTTTTGTTTTCAGGCAAATGTTGTGAGAAGAGAGGGGGAAAGCTTTGGCTATACTTTCAGGTCTGCAGAAGTAGGAAGAGAATCGATACCCCCGCCCTTAAGTGCTTTGTAAAGGGCCACAGAGTTGGCGAATTCTGCTGCAGTAAAGGGGTCAAATCCTTTGGCGATACAATGGAGAAAACCACCATTGAATGCACTTCCTATAAGGGTTACATCTTTTGGAGTATCGATGGTATTTTGTTGGCTGAATTCCTGGATTTTTCCGTCGTATCCAACCAGACATCCATCAGCACCAGTTTTTACCACCACAATAGACACCCCCCGATCCCACAGAAATCCTATTACATCCAGTGGGCGTTCATAGCCAAACAAAGCCTTGGATTCCTCTGGGGCAGAAGGAAATATGACGTCGATTAAAGGAAGTACACCCCACAGGCTCTCTTTTGCATCTTCCAGAGACCATCTCTGAAGACGGAGATTGGGGTCGTAGGCTACCATGATATCTTTACTGTGAGCCAGATGGAAAGCTTTGAAAACGGTGTGTCTTGCGGCTTTGGAGACCGATTGAAGTTCGCTTGAGGAATAAACGATTTTGCAGTTTTCTATCAGATCGTCATAAATCATTGAGGGAGAGATGTGGGAGGCGGCGGTTCCGGGATGATGAATGAGGTATTCGCGCTGTTCGGGGTATCTGGTGCTGGTGAAATAAATACCATTGTATCCTTGGGCAGTGATAACATGATCGATATTAATTCCCTGGGAAAGAAGTCGCTCACGAATCCTGGAATGGAAAGGATCTCGTGCAACAGCTGAGACAAGTGATACTCCGGAGCCCAGCCGTGATGCCGATGCCGCCACAATCAGTTCGGCGCCTCCGATATCCTTATCAAACTCTTTACAAAGGCAGACATCACCATCGCATCTGAACTCTATAAAACATTCTCCGATAACCAGAAGATCGTAATCTCTAATGTGAAATGGTTTCATGGGCAGCGTGTCTCACGTTTCCGGGATAGTTGTTCCGTTTATGATGATGGAAGTAAATTGATTCACAAGATGATCGATTTCCTCTTTTCTGGCCAGTGAATCAAGCCAGTCTTCCGGAATATCATCTAAGCCATATTGGACACCGGCCAGTCCTCCGGCAACCGTACCGGTGGTATCGGTATCCAGGCCCAGATTCACAGCAGATAAAAGGGTGGTAGAAGTACTTTCATTTTTAAAAAAGCACCAAAAGGCAGCTTCCAGGGTATCTACAATGTAACCTGAAGAGTGGATTTCCTGCTCTTCCAGAGTCAAAAGCTCAAATGACAGAATTCGAATATACTTGCAAAGTTCACTTTTAAATTCAGGATATCTGTTATAGTATTCCAGCGCCAGAGCTACAGCTCTATGCAATGCTGCAGTTTTATCGTTGCTTTTCAGCAGTTCTCTGATAAGAAGCGAATACAGACCGCATCCGATAAGCGCACGTGGATGGGCATGAGTGATTGCGCTGACTTCGTGAATACGTTCTAAAAAGTCATTCAAAGGAAGTTGATGGAAAAAAAGAGCAGCCGGAAGGATTCTCATAAGTGAGCCATTGCCATTATCCTGTTCCAGTTTGCTTCCTGATTCGCGGGCACTTTTGCCTTCGGTTCTGATCTGATCCAGTGCAACTACGGTTGAAATACCGGCATCAAAGACTACTCCTGTCGCAGTCCAATGGGCATCAAAGAGCCATTTGCAAAAGGTATGGCCAAGCATTTCGATATCGTAACCTTTGCAAAGACTTTCAATAGTGCATAAAATCATGGCGCTGTCATCAGACCAGGTCCCCTGAGGATGGTCGTATCGGCCATATCCGAACATGTTTTTAAATGCGCAAAGAGAGAGTTCCTGTTGTGAGCTGAAATCTGCCGGCACACCGAGGGAATCACCAATTATAGCTGCAATTATCGAGGAATAGATTTTTTTTCCTGTATCCATAAAAACAATGATATTATTAATTGTGTAAAATGAAAATATATATCGGCACAAACTGTTTTGTCAGGTATTTACCGGTTCTCAAAATAAAGGCAGATAAAGAGAGTGGAATCATATTTGACTGCCAAATTGGCCTCTTCATTTTGAGAATGGGAATAGCTATTTTTAGAAGGAGTATTATGGCTCTTGGAGCCCTATTTTCGGGGGCGGATCAAAAGGGGAAAAATTCAATGGTCTGCTCTGGTTTTTTTCGATTAAACTGAACGAGTGTTGGGTGAGGCAAATCTGGTATTATGAAAATTGTTGCGGATGAAAATATCGCTTTTGTGAAGGAAGCGTTTTCGGAGTTTGGAGAAGTCCTGACTGTTCCAGGAAGAATGATCAATAGAGAATTACTTGCCGATGCAAATATTCTTCTGGTTCGTTCAATAACTCCGGTAAACAGAGAACTTCTCGAGGATACAACTGTAAAGTTTGTGGCAAGTGCTACGATCGGTGTGGATCATGTGGATACCGAATATCTGAAGGAAAAAAGTATCGGATTTGCTTATGCACCCGGATCTAACGCCGAATCGGTAGCAGAGTATGTTATATCTGCTCTGATTCTGTTGTCATCTAAAATGAATCGTCCTTTAGAGCAGATGACTCTGGGAATTGTCGGGCTGGGCAATATTGGCAGTAAAGTTTATCGCTACGCTGAAGCTCTGGGTATGAGATGTCTGCTCAATGATCCTCCAAAGAAAAGACTTACTGATAGTGAAATCTATATCTCTTTGAATCAGCTGGTAGAGGAAGCGGATATATTGACTTTTCATGTGCCTCTTATCACTTCGGGAGAGTTTAACACTTATCATTTGGTTAACCATGATCTTATAGCCAGAATGAAGAAAAACGTAATTTTGATCAATACCAGCAGAGGCAGAGTCTTTGATGAAAAAAGCTTAATTGCAGAGCGTGCAAGACTGGGTGGGCTTGTTCTGGATGTGTGGGAGAACGAGCCAAACATTGATCCCGAAATCTTTAAGATTACAGATATAGGAACTCCTCATATTGCCGGCTATTCCGCAGATGGCAAGATGAGGGGAACAAAGATGATTTATGATGCGGCTTGTGCTTTTTTCTTCTCAAAGCCCAAATGGCAGATTCCTGAAAACCATATCAATGAAGTAGTTAAACAGATCGATGTCTGTTCATCTGCACAACCGCTTGTTGATGCTGTTCTCAACGCATATTCAATAGAGCAGGATCATAAATCGCTCTCAGGGATATTGGAGATGGAAAAAACAGAGCAGGGAAAGTTTTTTGATAACCTGAGGAGAAATTACTCCTGCAGAAGAGAGTTTTCACACTTTTTGGTAAAATGCTTACCTGCCCAAAAAAAAGAAGCCAAAATTATCTCAGAGCTTGGTTTTCAAATTCAATCTCCGTCGAATCCTTTGCAATGAGGGTTAAGCGGGTTTAAAAGCAGGTCAACTCCTGCGGGACGGGAACTTGGAGTTTCAAAAATCACAGTAGTGTTCACATTTCCTCTGGGGAAAAAATCTCCTGCCAATAATAGCCATCGTGGTTTAAGTCGTGTTTTCAATGTTTCAAACAAAAAACTGGTTACTGTCTCATGAAATGTTCCTATCATTCTGAAGGAATTAAGAAAGAGTTTCCATGATTTGAGCTCAAGACAGAGCTGATTGGGGAGATAAAAAAGTCGGATTGAGGCAAAATCGGGATATCCGGTTCTGGGGCAGACGCAGGTAAATTCAGGAAAAACGATGCGAATTACCCCAGTGGCGTTTTGGGTGGTGTCGTAAGGACACGGAAAAGTTTCCAGTTGGGGTAATACTGATTTTTTCAGAGCATCTTCCAGTAAGATCACATTTTCAGAAAACATATTTTTTGTCCTTTCAACTTAGCCGCTGCTTTGGGCTGAGTGAATTTCTATCAAGATAAGTTGTAAGTTGGCTTGGTAAATCTGATCCGTACAATTTAGGTCGTAATATACTTTTTACTATATTAAGCCTGGTAAACAAGGAGTCTTCCAATTGATAAGGGGTAGTTTCTTTTGAGAAAAAAAGTTTTGGTTGCCATGAGTGGAGGGATAGATTCATCGGTTGCTGCAGCTCTTCTTTTAAAACAGGGATATGAAGTAGCAGGAATTACCATGCGAATAGATAATTCCAGCAAGGCTTCTGATACTGTGGCAGAAGCCAGGAGAGTGGCTTCCGAACTCGGTATAGAGCATCATCTGGTGGATGTAGTTGATTTTTTCCAAAGTAACATCATAGATTATTTCACAAATGAATATCTGAACGGATGTACACCCAATCCTTGTATCTGCTGCAACAGGAAACTCAAATTCGGTCTGCTTCTGGATAAGGCCTTTCAATTGGGGTTTGATTTTTTTGCTACCGGTCATTATGCCATTATTAAAGATGGCCGTTTATATCGTGGTGTTGATCCCAGGAAAGATCAGTCATATTTTCTTTATCCGATCTACAGTTGTGATTTGTCACGAGTTCTTTTCCCTCTGGGTGATTTGACAAAGATTAATGTGCGCCAGATAGGTGAACAGTTTGCATTACACAATGCCAAAAAGGATGAAAGCCAGGATATTTGCTTTGTAAATACTGGAGACTACACTGAATTTCTGAAGAAGAATTGCGGGAAGGATTTTGCGCCTGGTCCGATTTTGGATGTTAATGGCAGGACAATTGGGAGGCATCCTGGAATTCAAAATTTCACCATTGGTCAGCGAAAAGGACTTGGTGCTTTGGGTAAACCCATGTATGTTAAAGAGATTCTTCCAAAAGACAATGCAATTGTCGCTGCTACCGATGATCAGCTGATGACATCCTGTATTTTCATTAAAGAAACAGTTTCAGGGCCGGATCCCTTTGATACAGACAAAACTTACTCTGTTCAGGTACGCTATCGTAGCCGGGCGGTAACATGTCATCTGGAAATAATGGATGGGCAAAGGTTAAAAATCTGTTTCGATGAGCAGGTCCGGGCTGTAGCCCCTGGGCAATCTGCAGTTATTTATGATAAAGAGAGAGTTGTTGGAGGAGGAATTATTTGTGGAAGAGAAGATAGGTGAATCAAGGAAGAAAGAACATCGAATAAAGCAAACCCTCCCAATAATGCAAAGAAAGGTGAAGAAAAATCCCGCCTCAGTGGTAGGGAGATATTATGAATAATTGCGTGTAAGCTATTCGAATTAGATGCGAATGGTCAAATACTGTTTTATCTGATGAGTGCAAATAGTATGCTAAGTTCAACTTGCCATCATTACTGCCAACTTGTATGTTTAGGTGTCCTTAATATATGTTTGGGCATTATTTATAAATGATTTAATTTTTCGATCCCGGTCAGAAACTCGTTTCCGTTAAAAGTTTCAGATATTTGGTACTTTTATGGATGAACTGGATAAGATAAAAACAAGCTATGCCAATGGTGAGCTTGAGCCTATTTTAAAACAACTAGAAGTATTTATAAGCTGCCACAAAGAACAAATATTAAGTTACAAGATCCAGGAAGAAAGCAACTGGAAAAGGCCTTTGGATCTGGCAACTGCAGTTAAACTTTTTATTCTTCATGTGCGCTCGATAGATTCCAGAGCTGAAATGCTTGATCAGATAAAAGAGATTAGTAAGACGATTGGTGATGAGCATCAAAAGGACATTCAAAAACAGAACAATTGTTGTTTTGAATGGGTTCAGAAACATGCACCGGTCTGGAGAGCATTTAGAGTTCTGGCAATAATTTATGTATTTGATCAGAATCGGGAAAAACTTTTGTCTCTACTAAACTCTGATCATTCCCTCATTTCATGTTGCTAATCTCTCAATTATGTTTCATTATGATCCGCCAATAGTTCAGGATAGTTAATCCCTTGAAATAAATAAAAATAGATAACCATGATGCATATTTTACAGCTCTCTTGTTGCATCAATTAACCTCATGTGCTATTTTTGGTAGGCACATTAAACGTGAAAATAAGTCTGTAGGTTAATTTAATCATTTAATCTATTGGAAATTAATGACTTTCAGATTTGGATCTCTTGTCGGTTGGCAGAAAGGAAGTTCTTAATCTGATTCTATTTTGCCTGCAGCTATCAGGTTTAAGATCACCCGGAAAATAAACTTGAGGAGGTTTTTTGGACTTCATGAACTCAGTTTTAATTGTTGGTAGTGGCGGCCGCGAGCATGCAATTTTAAAGGCACTACTTCGATCTGATCGTCCTTTATGCCTTTATGCATATCCTGGTAACCCGGGAATGGAACGAGACGGATGTATGTTGGTGGATAAAAAAATTAACAGCTGGCAGGAGCTTGCAGACTGGGCTTCCATGAATGGAATAGATCTGACTATCATCGGTCCGGAAGCTCCTCTGGTGGATGGAGTGGTTGATGTTTTTCAGAGTAATGGGCTTTGTGTTTTTGGGCCCTCAAAGGCTGCTGCTCAAATAGAGGGAAGTAAGGCTTTTGCCAAAGAACTCATGAAAAAGTACAACATTCCTACTGCTTCCTTTGAGATTTTTAATGATAAGCAAGAAGCTTTAAAATATCTGAGTGCTAAAGGGGCCCCCATAGTTGTAAAGGTTAGCGGCTTGGCAGCAGGCAAGGGAGCTATTGTCTGTGATACAGAAAATGCTGCGCGTGATGCACTTAGTGAAATATTTGATAAAAAAGCTTTTGGGGATGCAGGCTCTTCGGTAGTACTTGAGGAGAAGATGGTTGGCGAAGAGGCTTCCATATTCGTGATCACTGATGGCCGAAAATATAAAATTCTGCCTGCAGCTCAGGATCACAAAGCTATTGGTGATGGTGATACCGGGCCTAATACTGGTGGAATGGGAGCTTATGCCCCGGCGCCTCTGGTGGATGCAGAGATGCTAAAAAGAATAGAAAAGGAAATTGTAGTTCCAACACTTAAAGCGATGGAACAGGAGGGAAGACGATATAAAGGGCTTCTTTACTGTGGCATTATGGTCACTTCTGAGGGTCCAAAGGTGGTGGAGTATAACTGTAGGTTCGGAGATCCAGAGACTCAGGCTGTTTTGCCCCTAATTCAGTGCGACTGGTATGAGTTGTTCCGCTCCTGTGCTGTTGGAAACCTGACTTCAACTGAATGGGTTACTGTTCCTGGTTATTGTGTATCAGTTATTCTTGCTTCAAAAGGGTATCCGGGTACCTATGAAAAAGGAAAGGTGATCACAGGAATTGAGGATGCCGAGCAGGAACGGGCTAACCTTGATGTTTATCACAGTGGTACTTCTTTGGATGACCAAGATCGTTTTATCACCAATGGTGGGCGGGTGCTATCTGTAAGTGCTTGGGCAGAAACTTTAATCGATGCTATTGCCATTGCTTACGAAGGTGTTGCCGAAATTAATTTCGAAGGCAAAACCTTCAGAAGAGACATTGCAGCCAAAGGTTTAAAGCGGCTTAAACGCGATACTGCTGATGCCAGACTTTAAACCTGAATTTCCGCAGTTGGATGCGGAAAGTAGCTTTAAATTGTGAAAAAAAAACACCTTTTTAAGGAGAGAATAGATGCGAGTCGCAATTGTAATGGGTTCCAAATCCGATATTCCCATAGCAGAAAATGCAGAGACGGTTTTTCGTGAATTTGGAGTGGAGTTTGACACACTGGTACTCTCTGCTCATCGGACTCCCAACAAGGTCCGTAAATTTGCAGCTACCGCGGACCAAAAATATTCTGTGGTGATTGCGATTGCAGGGCTTGCTGCTCATCTTCCAGGGGTAATTGCCAGTATGACTGTACTTCCGGTGATAGGTGTACCTGTTGAAAGTGGGCCTTTTAACGGTAAGGATGCACTTTATTCCATTGTGCAAATGCCCGGTGGTATTCCTGTTGCCTGCGTAGGTATTGGAAATGCGAAAAATGCAGCACTTCTGGCCATAGAGATTCTTGGAAGCCAGGATGAGGAGTTACGCGAGAAAATGAAAGAATACAGAAAACAGTTTAACGATGAGGAAATAGAATAAGATAGAATTCTCTTGCAGAGCAGCTTTATAAGGATTACAAAATCCGTCTGGAGCTCAGTATTTCACTCTTTAAGAATACTGAGCTTCTTTTTTAGCTTTTGGGGCCTTGTTACCTTAAAGCCTCAGTAAATCGGTTCAGAAGAATACTCTCGTGCAAGGTTAAGCCACTCGATAATATCACTTTGACTATGTAGACTCCCGAAGGATGTTCAGCGTTTTCCCACCGTATATTGCTATTAACTTTATTTGTGCAAAAGATCTGTTTCCCTGAAGGATCGAATACAGAGCAGCTTTTAATGAGATCTTTCTTGGATGTATAGATATTCACAAATCGGCTGTTTGTTCTGCTTATAATTATCTGTTGTGGTGCAGAAAATCTGCGGTAAAGTATAGAAGAACTGTTTGTATCTTTCGGGATTTTTCCTGTAAATTTACTGGTATCAGCAGGATCCACTTTCGAAACGATATATCCTAATGCTCCCACCAGACCAGCATTATAGTCGATTCCGCCTTCTGTCATCGAGTAATCTGTTACTGATTCCTTATAACCTGATGAGTTCCAGGTTCCTCCCACCAGATAGCCAAACTGTTTGTTGCGCTCCGGAATCACCATCTTTGCTTTCGCTTCATCGTTTGGATTATCATCTCTGAGATATACATTACGGTGATGAGGAAGCTGCGGCGATTTACTGCATCCCGAACAGAAGCCTACAATGAATGACTGTTTTGCATTGTTTGCACCCATGATATAGTCAATCTGGTTAAAGATGAACTGGTCATGCTCGGTGGTGTTGATGGCTTTGGAGTATAAGGCAACGATTAAGGCGATATTTGCCGGATAACGAAGCGCTCCCCATCCCGAATTACCTTTTGTACATACTTTTTCACTGTTGACACTGTTAAGATAATCGTTGATGAACAGGTTTTTTAATTTAGCAAGCATGCTGTCTTTCGCTGATTCTATGGAAGTTGCAACAACATAGGGAGTCATGTCGTGAAAGTTACTGTAATCAAAAGCATAGAAATGATGTTCTATCTTATTGGTATTACTCAGTACATGGTTTTTGTAACTGTCATCTCCGGTTGCTTTATACATTTCTGCTGCAGCTATGATAAATGCCTGAATAGGTGATTTGGGTGCTGAATAGAATCCGCCGGAAGCGGCTCCTGCTGCCGAGTTTTTTCTGGGTTCTGCGTAAGAAAAGGCGTTTCTGGCGTGTTGAAGACAGAGTTCTGCATAGCTGCTGTCATATTTATAATAAAGACGGGACATCAGTGCAAGGGTAGCAGATGCAAATGAGGCCATGTGGCCGTCATTTGGGTTTTTCCACATTTTGCGGGGTTCACCGCCTTCCTCATATTTCTGGCTGGACATTTTACCAGCAGTAACCCAGGTCGCATGATCCAAATTCCCTTCACCTTTTTCATAATAGAAGGTATTTGAGTTTGGAGTCGCTTTTATTATCCAGTCTGTGGCATATTTTATCTCTTCAAGCAGATCTGGAATTCCATTTGGTTTTCCACCAGTAATATCCCAGTCTCCTGATTGCAGATAATCACTGTAGTTTTTTCCATCATAGAGGTCATGAAAGCCGGTAGGGAAAGCTTCATAGGCTTTGGCAAGCAGATAAGCAGAATAGAAAAAGGTTTGTCCGAAAGTGACATGATCCCCACAGTCGAACCATCCGCCTTCCAGGTCGTGCGCTGGAGAGACGGAGCGGTCTGCATCCTGTGTGAAACTGGTTCTGTATTGGGGATTTTCGTGTTCCATGATAAGCCAGTTAGGTCCCACACCCGATCGTTGAGCACCATAAAATCTGGTGGTCATCCATAAGGCTTTTTTATAATCCTGAGCATCGAAAGCTTCAGCGTGGAGGTCTGCAGAAAAAAACAAAAACAGTAGCACAAAAATTGATTTAGCAGGATTCACTTTTACTCCATTAGCAGTCATAAGAAAACAGAAACTGTTAAGGCAAAACTCAGAAACGCACCTATACCTAAGCATTTCTGAGTTTTCTAAGTTAGATATTAGTTGCACTTCTTTATTCTTAGGTTCGCTGCTTAACAGAGTTAACTGAATTATTTAGCCTCATTTACGAATTCATTTAAACAAGGGA
>CAYYNL010000150.1:0-11126 GCA_964472925.1 uncultured Fibrobacter sp.
GGCTCTTCTCTCCCGGTGCCGGTTTTTTATTCAAGGGAAGTGGTTTCTATATTACCGATTACCGTTCTGATTCCTATAAACGCTCAGCCAGCTCTGATAATAGTTCTTCATCTTCTGGTTCCTCATCTACCTCATCTTCAGCAAGCAAAAGCTCTTCTGCCTAATTAAACTTATAAGGAATCCTTTTTTAATGTTTATTGATGAAACTACAATATATGTAAAAGCAGGAGATGGTGGAAACGGATGCTTCTCTTATGAACGTCTAAAATATAAACCTAAGGGGAAACCCGATGGAGGTGATGGCGGTTGTGGGGGACATATTTATATAAGCGGCTCCAGACAGATCCATACCCTTCAGGATATAGCCTATCATCAGCAGTATAAAGCTGAACGCGGAGCACATGGAAAAGGCTCAAATAAAGCAGGAAAAAATGGCGAGAGCATCACCATTAAAGTCCCCCTGGGCACCGTTATTTATGATGATGATAGTGGTGATCTGCTACTGGATTGTTTGCAGGAAGAAACTCCCGTAATCATTGCAAAAGGAGGCAGGGGGGGCAGAGGCAATGGCGCTCTAATGTCTTCCAGAAACCCCAATCCCGATCATTCTGAACCAGGAAAGCCAGGAGAGGAAAAAAAACTCAGATTGGTACTGAAGATGTTGGCAGATGTGGGGCTGGTTGGTAGACCAAATGCTGGTAAATCCACATTCCTTTCCAAAATATCCAAAGCTAAGCCGAAGATTGCTGATTACCCCTTTACCACTACCAGCCCGAATCTGGGAATAGTAAAAATGGCTGGTGGATACGATTCTTTCACAGTGGCTGATATTCCAGGCCTGATTGAAGATTGCCATAAAGGTAAAGGTCTTGGTATTAGATTTTTGAGACACATTGAACGAACCAAAATCCTGGCCATACTTGTGGAAGCTACTTCCACCGATCCCCTCGCTGACGCAGAAATTCTTCTGAACGAACTGGCACATTACAGTCAGGAACTGGTCTCTAAACCGAAATGTTTTATTCTTTCGAAATCAGATCTGCTTTCTTTTGACACTAACCTGAATCTGCCACAGGACTGGTTAACCATGAGTGCTGTAACCGGAGAAGGAGTCGACTCTGTCTTAAAGAAACTATACAGTATGGTCGTTAGTGTTAAAGAAGAAAACGATTAAGTAATTCCTGAAAACGTTCAGAATTCATCATTATTAGTGAATTCCGAAGGTTTGTGGACAAAAATTAAGCTACACCAACAGAAATACTGTTTTTTGTACGAACCTTTCTAATACCAGTTCGTTTTTAAAAGGCATTTTTTGTTGTATTAAACGCATAAATATATTTTTAAATATCTAAGATCTTTTTGTGCATTAAAACCTGTTGAATTCTCCGGATTCTCAGATTCATAATTCTTAAAAAATCAGGTGCACAATTGGTTTTCCTATATCGAGGGTACAAATCATGAAGAAAAATCGGATTAAAAGTCTGAGTGTTATTTTGTTGTTTACCACGGTTTCGATTTCACAAACTATCCGGCCATCACAACCCACACACCTTATGTACACCCCTACCCCCAGTGTCAATCCTGCATATCATTTGGTGCTAGGACTCCATGAGATCTCATTTGCCTTGCCAGCTAAATTACAGCTTCAGATGTCCCTGCTTGATAATATCGGAAGGATTAATTTTGGTGCTAAATATGGTTTACGGAACGATATGGCTATTGGTGCAGGTATGGCTTACAATTTTATTCATATCGGAGATGGAAGTCATGGAATATGGGATAAACCACAATTAGGGGCATTTCTTACCATAGGTTTGATTGGGAGCCGAAAAAGTCCATTTCAGCTTAATATCACTCCACATACTCAGATTGGAGAATACTTCTCGGCCGGACTTGATTTGGGTCTATTGAGTTCACCTCATGAGATGTGGTCAATAATCTGGGAGGTGGGTACCTCTGTTACCAATTATGGTGGTGGTCAGTTTTATCTTAACACCGATGTTGGAATACGTATTAATCCCCCCAAAGCAAAATTTTTGTTTTTTGATTTAGGAATCGATCTGACAGAATTTCAAGTAGGAGGAGCGCACCCTTCAGTTTCACCATACATTGATTTCACCTTTGCAATGGACACAAAATAGTATATCTGAAAGACTATAATAAGACAAAGTCTGTAAACCAAATTTGAGATGTTCGACATGCGAGAGTATTTTTCATTTATAATCTTGCCTGCAAAGCTGGTAATTACAGTTTTATTCTTTCAATGTTTGAGCACTTCACCTCTTGTATTGTCGAATATTTTATAGGATTTTGCAATAAAATGGAAATTATGCGTATCGCTTGAACAGGAATGGCAAAAAAAGAAACAGGTTTTCCCAGGCAGTCAGTATGAGCAGAAAACTGTGATGTTTTTGTTTATATTCTTGATGTTTCTTTGACAATTCATGGATTGATTACCAGTTTCATTATCTTGCTTTTCACCTGTTTTTTCTGATCCGGTGCAGAACCGATGATCTGGTAAAGGTAAATATCGGGGCTTAAAAGAGTTCCGGCCTGATCCCTTCCATCCCAGAATTGCCCATTAACTGCATTTTTGATCACACAAACCGGTTTTCCACTTAGAGTGTAAATCTTGATAGCCACAAACGTCTTGTATGATGTCTTGGTAGGAAAGAAGAAGAATTTTGTTCCTTTCCCCATTCTGAATGGATTGGGGGCATTAAAGACCCTATCCAGCTTGAATTCCTGTGGCTGGGTGATTTCTATTCTAAAAGATGCCTTTGACAGATTGCCCAAGAGATCCCGTGCTGAAAAGTTTACAGTATAAATTCCGGGTCTAAGTGCATATCCACTCAAAAGAGCCGTGCCATTACGGTAATCACCCTGATTGAACCGGAATTTATTATTAATGTTATGCTGGCTTAACACTCCTTCAATCTCCATATTAAGCCCTTCATCGGGCCCCTCACCTATTACATCAATACCGCTTGGATCGTACACGTCAATCTCACACTTCAGAGAGTCCATCGCCATCACATAATTGTCAAAGGACATCTTCTCGGTAGACATCTCAGGGTAATCGTGTATCGGTCTCATAGTTATTTGTGGACCCACAGAATCCATTGCACTCATTGTGGTATCGGTTCCATTGACAATTATGCTGTCTTTGTAACCTGTTGCCGCCTCAGTTTTGCCCTCTCTCCAGGCATATCCGGTCAGTTTTACACCTCTCTTATCAAACGAAAGATTTCCTGGAAGCTGAATCGTCTGCTTGAATTTTCCATTATTAATCTGTGTTCTTCCCATAAACACAGCTCTGCCAGGTTTAATGTAGCGAATCGACACATTCTCACCGCCATCATTTCTACCTGTTTCTTCAGAGGGGTTAAAAAGCCCCAACTGAATGAAAGCCGGTTCATTAGAACCATAACCGGAAATTATCCTGCCGTTTTTATCCACAACTGAACCATTAACAGTAATCTGTTGCAAAGCCATCAGGGTGTCAATTTTTTTGCCGGTCTTATCAGTAATCTCCATTTGTATTGAGTGGGTTGGTTTCACAATAATAATCGAGGGATCACCCAGAATTGCATAGCGTTTGGAATTATCAGAAGAATATCGATTTTTTGCTTTATAGAATGCCATCCCTATAGAATTAATTGTATCTTGCTTAAAAAGTAAGGAATAAAAATATAAGGCCAGTGTTTCATTTGGACCTGGAAACGCATTTCTTGTGCTGGAAAGAGAGGCAACAGCACCGTATTTTGCTGTTAATAGCAAAGATGAAAGGCAGTTCTCATTTGGATGATCGAATCTGCCCACAGAGCAGGAGAAAGAGGATATAAGCGGATATCGGTTTTCATTTTTAATTTTTTGAACATCCTCATTCAGCAAAATATCTTCATCAGACCATTTATCTATACCACCATGTCCGAAATAATTGACATACCCCACACCATTATTTATCCCGTTTATGATTGCTTTGGCAGCCTCTGGCTTATTGCCCGCAGAGTTCCATTTATAATCAAAAAGGTATACTTTGCTGATATTAATTGAAGGATTTCCATTTTCGATTACATTTGCAGTTTTATCTGATGATATATGATGATTCATTCCGTCTGGTTTTGAACCCTGCCAGTCATCATCCGCTATAAGTAATGCTCTGTTTCGCCAGTCCGAATAATCGGCCTTCCCTGGGTCTTCCATTGCAATAATTTTATTTACGACATTAGTCGCTTCATCTTTTTCACTACAGGATATTCTTCCCACAATCGCCTGACTGACGCCATTATATGAAGTAAAATAATCCTCTCTCACTTCATATCCTTCATAGTAAACAGGTATAAAAACCGGCTTGCTTGACCCTATTTTACCTTTATAATCATAATTTCCACTGCCGAAAAAAAGAACATAACTGAGGTGCTGACTGTTTTTCCAGTAGTTCTGAACATATGCAATAAAATTGCGTATTGAAACAGGATCGACATCTCCGCCCGAAAACGCATCGTAGATGTCTTTCACATTAACTACACGCGGTGCACTGAAACCAATCTTCTTTTTATGTGCAGCCAGTCTTTGAGCTTCTGAAATAAACTCCGGAGCCGAAATGATCAGATAATCGGTACTGTCCGAAGTTGCCCGAAGATTTCCTACCAGAAAATCCCCTCTTGCTCTCTCTGCTGTTTCACTCCTTTGGGGCAGCAATGTCAAAGCCTTCTCACTGCAAACCATGTATCGGATGCCCCTGCCACCAGTATCTGTCCAGGTGAAAAAACTGTTGGCTGAATTCCTGATTGTATCTACAAGTGATACCTCTTTTTCATCATTTGAAATTCTGAAAATGTAATGCAGGTCATTGGTGGTAATCTGAAGTTTGTAAGTGTAAACCAGGCTTTCAGCCGGAGAAAAAAACTCCAGTTTACCATCATTTCCAACAATCAGTTTACGTTTGTAATTAACCTGTATTTTCTGAAGGTCTATAGTATCCTCATCTGAATCTACAGAAACACTCATCACAAGGTTTCCCCATTTTGCTACCGGATATCCATAATTCTCTCTTATCAAAACGCTTCCCAAAGAAACCCTAAATGCATAGTATTCTGGTACAATGGATATGAAACCACCCTGAGATGTATCAAGTCCCGGCAGTGACATGCTAAAAATTAGGCCGTTAGATCTGGTTATCTCTTTACCCCAACGCCAGCACAAGCCACCTTCATTACCGGTAATCTGATCTGTTCCTCTGGCATCATAAAACAAAATCCGGTTTTCAACAGTAGAGATTGTATCTGCCTGAATAGTGGGTTTTATCATCGGGTTTGTGGTTGCCCCTTTGCCACCCGAAGAAACCGTAAGCCAGTATTTCCGATAATCATCGTATCTGTCGAGTCTGAAGCCATATACCCCGGAATTTTCGAAAGTCCAATCGGATGATCCGGTGACAAAAGCCAGAAAATAATCGTCCGAATCCACAAATGTGTTCCGGTTTTTATCAATTCGCATGAGAGGCACTTCAACAAGGCCCGATGGAATATCAGTAATATCCAGCGTGCCATTTGGCAGTTCTCCTTTGTATGATGCATATAACACCACCGCATCTGTTTTCTGTTCTCCGAAATTTCTGATTATGCTGTCACCGGGAATCAGAAGAATCCCATTTTCTTCAGTAGTCATCTCTTTGAAACCAGCGGCCCCGTCACCAATTCTGAAACGATATGTTTTCTGACCGTAAGCAAGTGGAAAAGTATTCAGGGCCACTTTTGACATTTTTCGCTCTGCATACCATCGCTGGGCCACCGGAAAATTGTCCACTACATTGTTTAAAATCGACTTTCCACAGGAAGTAGAAACAGAAGGATAACTGAAAACTGGTTTGGAAGGAAACTCAATGGTGCAGCTTGCATTCTGCAACACTTTGATCACGTTGGATTTCTCATCATATATAAAGGGACGTATTATCAGATGCGCAGTTCGCATCCCCTGAATAGTGCTGTAAACAGGCTCGCAGATCCAGGGGTTTTTAAAATTTATGTGCGGCTGACGTTTTTTTGAAGGGTTTTTGTGCTTGAGTAAAGGCTTCTCCAAAGCAATAGTCTTTACCATTTCAGAATTGAAATTTACTCTTATCTCACCTTCCGGAGGAACCCCCAATACGATCGAATATCCTGGTATGATGGCTTCACCATCTTCACCCAACTCTGTGTTAGCGCCAGGAAAAAAAATTCCACTATGCGGTTCAGAGTTTTGCGTCACTATCTCATATTTTTCAAGATTCCATGAAAATACGTATCTGTCAGTGCTACTCTCGGAAATCTGAATTTGAGCTGAAAGTTTAATAACAGCAAAACATAGAAAAATAGGAAACAAATTTTTAAAGGTCATTTTGGGTAGCCGTCGAATACTCTATCTGATCTTTATTAATCTGCACATATATTAATGCGTTTGCAGGCAATTCATGGATTGATTACCAGTTTCATTATCTTGCTTTTCACCTGTTTTTTCTGATCCGGTGCAGAACCGATGATCTGGTAAAGGTAAATATCGGGGCTTAAAAGAGTTCCGGCCTGATCCCTTCCATCCCAGAATTGCCCATTAACTGCATTTTTGATCACACAAACCGGTTTTCCACTTAGAGTGTAAATCTTGATAGCCACAAACGTCTTGTATGATGTCTTGGTAGGAAAGAAGAAGAATTTTGTTCCTTTCCCCATTCTGAATGGATTGGGGGCATTAAAGACCCTATCCAGCTTGAATTCCTGTGGCTGGGTGATTTCTATTCTAAAAGATGCCTTTGACAGATTGCCCAAGAGATCCCGTGCTGAAAAGTTTACAGTATAAATTCCGGGTCTAAGTGCATATCCACTCAAAAGAGCCGTGCCATTACGGTAATCACCCTGATTGAACCGGAATTTATTATTAATGTTATGCTGGCTTAACACTCCTTCAATCTCCATATTAAGCCCTTCATCGGGCCCCTCACCTATTACATCAATACCGCTTGGATCGTACACGTCAATCTCACACTTCAGAGAGTCCATCGCCATCACATAATTGTCAAAGGACATCTTCTCGGTAGACATCTCAGGGTAATCGTGTATCGGTCTCATAGTTATTTGTGGACCCACAGAATCCATTGCACTCATTGTGGTATCGGTTCCATTGACAATTATGCTGTCTTTGTAACCTGTTGCCGCCTCAGTTTTGCCCTCTCTCCAGGCATATCCGGTCAGTTTTACACCTCTCTTATCAAACGAAAGATTTCCTGGAAGCTGAATCGTCTGCTTGAATTTTCCATTATTAATCTGTGTTCTTCCCATAAACACAGCTCTGCCAGGTTTAATGTAGCGAATCGACACATTCTCACCGCCATCATTTCTACCTGTTTCTTCAGAGGGGTTAAAAAGCCCCAACTGAATGAAAGCCGGTTCATTAGAACCATAACCGGAAATTATCCTGCCGTTTTTATCCACAACTGAACCATTAACAGTAATCTGTTGCAAAGCCATCAGGGTGTCAATTTTTTTGCCGGTCTTATCAGTAATCTCCATTTGTATTGAGTGGGTTGGTTTCACAATAATAATCGAGGGATCACCCAGAATTGCATAGCGTTTGGAATTATCAGAAGAATATCGATTTTTTGCTTTATAGAATGCCATCCCTATAGAATTAATTGTATCTTGCTTAAAAAGTAAGGAATAAAAATATAAGGCCAGTGTTTCATTTGGACCTGGAAACGCATTTCTTGTGCTGGAAAGAGAGGCAACAGCACCGTATTTTGCTGTTAATAGCAAAGATGAAAGGCAGTTCTCATTTGGATGATCGAATCTGCCCACAGAGCAGGAGAAAGAGGATATAAGCGGATATCGGTTTTCATTTTTAATTTTTTGAACATCCTCATTCAGCAAAATATCTTCATCAGACCATTTATCTATACCACCATGTCCGAAATAATTGACATACCCCACACCATTATTTATCCCGTTTATGATTGCTTTGGCAGCCTCTGGCTTATTGCCCGCAGAGTTCCATTTATAATCAAAAAGGTATACTTTGCTGATATTAATTGAAGGATTTCCATTTTCGATTACATTTGCAGTTTTATCTGATGATATATGATGATTCATTCCGTCTGGTTTTGAACCCTGCCAGTCATCATCCGCTATAAGTAATGCTCTGTTTCGCCAGTCCGAATAATCGGCCTTCCCTGGGTCTTCCATTGCAATAATTTTATTTACGACATTAGTCGCTTCATCTTTTTCACTACAGGATATTCTTCCCACAATCGCCTGACTGACGCCATTATATGAAGTAAAATAATCCTCTCTCACTTCATATCCTTCATAGTAAACAGGTATAAAAACCGGCTTGCTTGACCCTATTTTACCTTTATAATCATAATTTCCACTGCCGAAAAAAAGAACATAACTGAGGTGCTGACTGTTTTTCCAGTAGTTCTGAACATATGCAATAAAATTGCGTATTGAAACAGGATCGACATCTCCGCCCGAAAACGCATCGTAGATGTCTTTCACATTAACTACACGCGGTGCACTGAAACCAATCTTCTTTTTATGTGCAGCCAGTCTTTGAGCTTCTGAAATAAACTCCGGAGCCGAAATGATCAGATAATCGGTACTGTCCGAAGTTGCCCGAAGATTTCCTACCAGAAAATCCCCTCTTGCTCTCTCTGCTGTTTCACTCCTTTGGGGCAGCAATGTCAAAGCCTTCTCACTGCAAACCATGTATCGGATGCCCCTGCCACCAGTATCTGTCCAGGTGAAAAAACTGTTGGCTGAATTCCTGATTGTATCTACAAGTGATACCTCTTTTTCATCATTTGAAATTCTGAAAATGTAATGCAGGTCATTGGTGGTAATCTGAAGTTTGTAAGTGTAAACCAGGCTTTCAGCCGGAGAAAAAAACTCCAGTTTACCATCATTTCCAACAATCAGTTTACGTTTGTAATTAACCTGTATTTTCTGAAGGTCTATAGTATCCTCATCTGAATCTACAGAAACACTCATCACAAGGTTTCCCCATTTTGCTACCGGATATCCATAATTCTCTCTTATCAAAACGCTTCCCAAAGAAACCCTAAATGCATAGTATTCTGGTACAATGGATATGAAACCACCCTGAGATGTATCAAGTCCCGGCAGTGACATGCTAAAAATTAGGCCGTTAGATCTGGTTATCTCTTTACCCCAACGCCAGCACAAGCCACCTTCATTACCGGTAATCTGATCTGTTCCTCTGGCATCATAAAACAAAATCCGGTTTTCAACAGTAGAGATTGTATCTGCCTGAATAGTGGGTTTTATCATCGGGTTTGTGGTTGCCCCTTTGCCACCCGAAGAAACCGTAAGCCAGTATTTCCGATAATCATCGTATCTGTCGAGTCTGAAGCCATATACCCCGGAATTTTCGAAAGTCCAATCGGATGATCCGGTGACAAAAGCCAGAAAATAATCGTCCGAATCCACAAATGTGTTCCGGTTTTTATCAATTCGCATGAGAGGCACTTCAACAAGGCCCGATGGAATATCAGTAATATCCAGCGTGCCATTTGGCAGTTCTCCTTTGTATGATGCATATAACACCACCGCATCTGTTTTCTGTTCTCCGAAATTTCTGATTATGCTGTCACCGGGAATCAGAAGAATCCCATTTTCTTCAGTAGTCATCTCTTTGAAACCAGCGGCCCCGTCACCAATTCTGAAACGATATGTTTTCTGACCGTAAGCAAGTGGAAAAGTATTCAGGGCCACTTTTGACATTTTTCGCTCTGCATACCATCGCTGGGCCACCGGAAAATTGTCCACTACATTGTTTAAAATCGACTTTCCACAGGAAGTAGAAACAGAAGGATAACTGAAAACTGGTTTGGAAGGAAACTCAATGGTGCAGCTTGCATTCTGCAACACTTTGATCACGTTGGATTTCTCATCATATATAAAGGGACGTATTATCAGATGCGCAGTTCGCATCCCCTGAATAGTGCTGTAAACAGGCTCGCAGATCCAGGGGTTTTTAAAATTTATGTGCGGCTGACGTTTTTTTGAAGGGTTTTTGTGCTTGAGTAAAGGCTTCTCCAAAGCAATAGTCTTTACCATTTCAGAATTGAAATTTACTCTTATCTCACCTTCCGGAGGAACCCCCAATACGATCGAATATCCTGGTATGATGGCTTCACCATCTTCACCCAACTCTGTGTTAGCGCCAGGAAAAAAAATTCCACTATGCGGTTCAGAGTTTTGCGTCACTATCTCATATTTTTCAAGATTCCATGAAAATACGTATCTGTCAGTGCTACTCTCGGAAATCTGAATTTGAGCTGAAAGTTTAATAACAGCAAAACATAGAAAAATAGGAAACAAATTTTTAAAGGTCATTTTAAGAAAGCCATTGAATATTTTAACTGATCTGAAAATTATTTCTTATCCCAAAATAATAATTTTCTTTCACAGAAGTCGAGCTACGCAATAACTACAATATTATAAGTATCTGTCTGCAGTCCCAGACAGACACTAAGCCAAAGGGAAAAAAGCTTCAGGAGAATAATTTTCTGTTTCTGATTTTCAGGTTTTTTCCATTACCAGTCACCAGATCAAACAAACGGACAGATAGGTTTTTATGGGAAGAACCAAGATGTTTCTTACGATTATTAAGGATTACTTTATGAATTCTTTTGGCCTGTAATACAAACGATTCCAGATTAGCTTCAATCAGTTGTGGAAAAGGCGAGCCATCGGTTTCAATGGCAAGAAATGGGAAATTATCAAGTTCAGAAAAATTCAGCTTCAACTCCTGTTTTCCCTGCATTCTTTTTTTACCTTCCATATTCATCTCTTTTTTAAGAATTGCCTCTGCGACTCTGGATGGCATGCACCCAAATGGGCCAATAGAGATTACACCACAGGAATCATTGAGAATTTCTCGTAACCCAAGCCCCACTGTCAGTATGGCTTCGCCCCGGAAATTTTCATTTAACAGATGTGTTACCCCTTTAATGGTTTTAGCTACATCAATCATCTCAAATCTGTACAATCTGCTTTTAGATAATATGGTCTTAATATGCCATTCCCACCATTCCTGGATCTGAGAGGTGAGTTTCATTCTAATCTGCT
>CAYYNL010000151.1:0-11056 GCA_964472925.1 uncultured Fibrobacter sp.
GTTACATGGCCAGCTTTTTTGTCAATTTTTTTGAAATCCTATGGGATGATAGTGAGGAGAAAACTAAAAATTCAAAATTGTTCTTAAATTATCTTACTTTCTTCCTTTGGTTTCGTATTTCGAATTTCTTGCTTTCCTCCAGTTACATTAAGAAATACTGTACGCCTGATTGATTGCAAAATAAATATTTTTCATATAAATCTTTTCCTAGCTTCTCATTGCTTTCTACTTTTTCCAATTTTATTTCTGATTTCTTGCATTTTCTTACCCCAGTCTGCAACATCTTCCGATGTGATAATGTTTACATTCCCACCCTGGAAATTACCGGAGACATCACCCATATTCTCTTCAAGGAGACTCTCTGTTTCCAGATAAGACTCCCTGAGGCGTTCGAGAATTTCAGGATCGGCATCCCAGAGCCCCCGCTGTTGTGCTTCAAGTAATCGTCTTGAGATCTCTTCCAGTGCCCATGGATTGTTTTCTTTGAAAAACTCTCTGTTCTTTTCATCGAGTACGAATGTTTCGGTGATATCATTGAAAATCCAGTCGTCAACTTCTTGTGTAGTTGCTTCCCATCCGTAAACTCTGCCGATGCGTTTCATGATATCACCTGCACCCTTGTATCCATGACGTTTCTGGCCTTCGATCCATTTTGGATTAAGCAGTTTTGTTCTTACTACTCTTCTTATTTCATCTGCCATGTCGTGTACTTCCACCGCTTCAGGCTCTCGAGTATCACCATAGTAGGTTTTAACTGATTTACCAGAAAGGTGACGTGCTGCAGCAGTCATTCCGCCCTGGGTACCAAAATAGCTGCAACATCCAAACAGATCCGATTCATCACTGACAACCTTGTTATAGGTAATGTCAACGGTTTTTAGATTTTCAGTTAACTGGATATGCTTCTCTTCACCAAATATATTTCTACCATAGGCGTAACCGTTCCAGTAAACAAAGATATCAGCAAGGTCCTTTTCATTTTTCCAGGCAGAGGCATACACAGCAAGCTGTGTCCCTGCAGAGTAAGTGCCTGGTTTTGAAGCGAAAATTCGAAGTGTTGCATCACGCCAGGCAATCGGATCATTTTCATCGGTATTGTAATTTGCAAGCTGTGCAAGAGAATGTTTACGGATAAAATTCATTTCGGGAGGTTCCGGCAGTGATGCTACTGCCTGAATTGCTTCATCGATAATATCTGTGCATATGCTAAAATTATCGCGGATAATACCTGAGATACGCACAGTCACATCGATTCGTTCACGGCCAAGCTGATCAAGCGGAATAATTTCAAAACCTGATACGCGTCCGTTGGATTGCCATACCGGTTTTACACCAAGAAGATACATGATCTGCGCCATCCCTTCACCATCAGCCCACATGATATCGTTTGCCATCCAGTAAATTGCAGCTGTTTCAGGCGGAACACCCTGTTCATTACGGTGTTTTTTAATCACTGCTTCAGCAAGGCGTCTTCCGGTTTCCCAGGCGCTTTTACTGGGCACTTTCTGTGGATCGAGTGTAAAGAAGTTACGCCCGGTCGGAAGAATATCATCACGTCCGCGCATGATCAGTCCTGAAGGCCCTGATGGAATATATCCACCATCAAAGCCATGCAACAGTGCATCTATCTCACGGCTTTCACCGATACGACGATCGATATCGAGTATTCGTGCTGCTGTCAAGGCGAGTGTATCTGAGAATAAACATTGTCGCAAATCTGCTGCGAGGATTTCTTTGGCAATATTGACATAATCCTCTCTTCCAAGGAGAACTGCGGAAATAAATTTACGGCAGTAGTTGTCTATTCGTTCGGCAAGCTCTCCGTTAGAGGTATGGAAATCATCATTGATACCAGGTGGATCGTTAAGCAGAACCGAGTAATCCAGACCCATCATTGAAGCCATAGTTCGTCTCAGTGAAACAGAACGATCAGCATCATAACGGAGAATCGAGTGGATAAAATCAACTCTTCGATCACCTTCGGGCAATTGTCCGAAAATATGCATTCCATCCTGAATGTATGAGTTTCTGACACGTGAAAGTGCACTATGGGCTGCCCTGGTAATCTCTTCAAATGCAAGGTCGTGTGTATTTTCAATATTGATATTGTCAAGACTGATACTGGTTATCAGTCCATCGCTGTCTTTAACAGGAACTTTAATTTCGTGGTCAAGATCAGCACGGCGAATGAGGTCAATAATCTGATGCTGAAGCATGTGATCTCGTGTGCGGTCTTCTCCTTTGATTTTTTCATATTCTGCAAGGGCCTGGTCAAGCTCCTCCAGCTCATCATAGAGTCCGCTGCTATTCATTACAGTTTGCATGTGATCAACCAGTGTTGCCAGTGATCGCCGCTTTGCGATTACTCCTTCAGGGGGATTGTCAGAGTTATAGATGTAAAAGTGTGGCATATCACCGATTGCAAGATCGGGAAAACAGTCAGAGGAGAGGCCTACTCCTTTTCCCGGAAGAAACTCGAGATTTCCATGTGTTCCAACATGTACGATCGCATCAGCACCAAAATCATGTTCAAGATATTTGTAAACAGCCATATACTGGTGTGGTGGAACTATATCAGGTTGGTGAAGAATCTTGCAGACCTGTCCGTCACAACGGGCTCCTGCGCAGCCGCGCTTGGGTTGTACGCAGATTACCGCATTACCGAATAGCACACCGGTAACTACGATCTTGTCTTCATACACCATTGCAGCAGGAACCCCATTTATTTCTTCTCCGGGTGGATTACCCCAGGTCTCTATCATTCGTTTCTGTACATTATCTGATAGGGTTTTAAACCATTTACAATATTCCTCTTTACTAACAAGCTTAAGGGCCCCGCCTTTTTTCACAATCTCTTCAACAGTGGTCCAGCGAAAATCACTAATCGCTTTGCGTTCCATGATTGTGTCTATCAACTCTTTACCATCTGCTGGCGGTATAACTGTATAACCGGCATCACACATTGCTTTCAGTACAGATGAAACAGTTTCAAGCGAATCAAGTTTAGCCGCTCCTCCAACCGATGCTTCCACTGAGGCACAAGGATTGTTGTGAAGAATGAATGCAATTTTGCGTTCAGAAACCGCTTTACGTCGCAGTTTTACCCATTTAATGATTCGATGAACCAGTTTTTCAACACGATCGTTGATTGGAACTTTACGACGAATAGTCCCCTGAGGTGTAAGTTCATCTTCACCTGCACTTATCATTATCGGTTCGATAACCCCTTCGAGTTCTGGCATTGCTATTGCCCAGCCGACAAGTCTTCCGGTGAATCCCTGCATGCTTTCTCTCCATTGCATCACTGTTTCGCTAGAAGTAGACAGGGGGCAGAACACTGGTACATCGAGTTTTCGAAGAATCTCAACACCTTCGAGCTCCTTTGAACTATCTCTGTTTTCATGTTTGTTGCTGCCTGAGAGAAGAAAGCTTTGCAAGCGGATTAATGCATCGATTCTGGAATTGCCATCGGTGTTGAGGAAATAATTTTTGACAACAGAAGCACTTCCAAGGCAGTTCTTCTCGTCGTTTCTGGTAGAGTAAGAAAATGCAGGCAGAACATTCAGGCCATGTCGTTCAAGTTCTCTGATGATAGCATTTTCAACAGCAAGATCTCCGGTAACCCAGGCATGACGAGTGAAAAGTATTCCAATAAATGGTTTATCTGGTAAAGGCTTGTACCATTCCAGATATTGATTAACAGAGGAAAAATAACCGGCATATTCGGGGTGATATAGACCTTCCCAAGCAACTTCAATTGGAGGGGATACCTCGATATTCAAATGGCCGATTCTTTGGCAGAGAAAGCGAACCAGGTTAGTAAAGTTTTCCAGTCCGCTATGTACCATGTAGTTGTGTGCAGTTGTTACGATCTCAGGTGAAACAGTCGAAAGTGTCCAGAATGATGGATCGTGTCCAAGGCAGATGATCGGGACTTTTTTTCCAATTTTTTTGAGTCGCTCTTCGATGCGTTCCCAGAAGCTTTCATTAGAGCGGTAAAGAAGAATCAGATCCTGAGCTGCAAACAAATCGAGAGCTGAATTACATCGCAACGGGTCATCTTCAAGCTCGCGTGCTGCAAACAGGGTAATCTCTGCAAAATCAATTTGTTTTGCTACTTGTGACAAAAGAGACAGATGGCTATGCCACATGATAGATCCTATTTTCATGATACTTTCTCCATGTCAAAATTTGATTTTGCTTCCTGTCTGCTAAAGATCTCTTTTTCAGGCAGGCATCCAACAGTAGTTACCTGCAGACTTCCTGCGTATGCATTATAATCGATTATGGCTGCAACACCATAAGCTTCAGCAAGGTTTTCAACAGTAATGACCTCCTCAGCTTTACCAGCTGCAAGCACACTTCCGTTGTGTAGCAATATCAGTTTGTTGCAGAAACGGGCTGCCAAATTCAGATCATGTATAACCATAAGTGCAGTCAGAGACTGAGAATCGATCAGTTTACGAATTAGTTCCAGAATCTTCAATTGATGCTTTATGTCCAGATTGGCAGTGGGTTCATCAAGAAGCAGGAGTTTTGGCTCTTGTGCAAGAGCCCTGGCAATGAGTACCTGTTGACGTTCGCCTCCGCTGAGTTCACTTACAAAGCGGTGACGAAAACGGTCGGTATCGGTTATAAAAAGTGCCTTATTAATTGCTGCCTGGTCCGATGTAGTAATGGTAAATCTATTTTTGTTATGTGCATACCTTCCTATGCCTACTACATCTTCCACCGTGAAAAGTGGCGGAACAAAACTGCTCTGAGGTACGACAGCCATAATGCGGGCAATTTCATTTCTGGAAAGTGTTTTAATATTCCTATTGTAAAGATTAACCGTTCCGCTTAGCGGTTTCTTGACACCGGAAATAATCTTCAGGAGAGTGGTTTTACCGGTGCCATTAGGGCCGATAATTCCGGCGAATTCCCCATGGTGTATGTTTAGATTTATATTATTAAGAACAACTGTGCTCCGGTAGGATGCCATGATATTGCTTACAGTCAGCATGATCACCACCATCCCATTGCATGTTTACGGCGCCGAAGAAGATAGACAAAATAGGGTGCTCCTACTACTGCGGTTATAATTCCAATGGGAATTTCGGCAGGTTGGGCAATACTTCTGGCAAGAGTATCTGCTAAAACCAGGAATATCCCTCCGCAAATAGCTGCCACAGGAAGCTGGATTCGCTGATCAGCCCCGACAAGTATTCGTGCAACATGTGGAACCACTAAGCCTGTAAATCCAATAATTCCTGCGGTGGACACTGAGATAGCTGTAATCAAGGAAGTTGCTAAGAGCAGTATCCGTTTCATCAGTTCGATCTCAATTCCGATATACATTGCAGTTTCTTCACCAAACTGAAAAGCATTTAGTTCACGGGTAAGAAGAAACAGTGTGAGAAGCCCTACCATAACTGGTAATGCTAATATTGCCGCATCATTCCAGGTAACACCTGCAAACGATCCCATCAGCCAGAGAACTACATCCCGTAAAGTATCGGTGGGGGCGATGAGCTTAAGAAATGATACTGTCGCCTGAAGAAAAAAACCGACTGCGATACCTGAGAGCAGCAGTGTCTCGGTTGGAATTTTACCTTCAGTATGTGCAATCGAATAAACAACGAAAATTGTAATTATCGCCGAAATAAATGCCATGGCAGGAACTGAATAAACCCCGAATAATCCTCCCATGCCTAGCACGATTGCAGCAGATGCTCCGGCTGCGGCCCCGGAGGACATACCAAGTACATACGGTTCAGCCATTGGGTTGCGAAACAATCCTTGCATTGCTGCCCCTGATGCAGAAAGCCCCATGCCTACAAGTATGGCAACCACAATACGGGGCATGCGTATATTCATTATTATTACCCGATACATCTCTTGGATATCATAGTGAAGCATTCCAAAGGAGAGCTTTTCAACCCATAATCGGATGATTGTCAATGGATGAATAAAGACCGGACCCGTCATTACCGAAAAAATAGCTGCAACCACCAATGAAATCGAAAGAACCAACAGAACTGAGATTTTTTTTGCAGTAACAGGATTCATTTAAACAACTCCGGATGGATGATTCGGGCACACATCTCAATTCCTTCGATCAGCCGTGGATTCGCCCAGGTAAGTTGTGCATCAATACAGTAAAGGCGATTGTATTTCACTGCATCGGTCTGATTCCAGCCAGCTCTTCCCTTGATTATCGAAAGTATCTTAGCTGATTCGTTGCGAGTCGTATCTGTGGTGACAATGATTATCTGCGGATTACGACTAAGCACTTCTTCATCGGATGGAGTAAAAGAGCCTGCATCCTGATAATCTGCAAAAATGTTCTTACCGCCTGCGATAGTGATGATCTCGTGATTACGTTCTTTTTTTCCATGTGTTGATCCACGACTACCACTGTTGATCCATTCCATATAGACACGTGGGCGTTGTGAAGAATCCAGAGGAAGAGTTTTTTCGAGGATTGCATTGCGTCTGCGCAACAATGACTCGGTTAAAGTGGTAGCTTCGGTAATTTTTCCGGTAATAAAGCCAAGACGTTTTATATGGCTGATAAGTTCGTCAAATGTACGTGGATACTTAAGACCAAGAGTAGTGACATTATGTTTTTCAAGAAGATCGAGGTGTTTACGATACTGTGCCCATCCTGATATTGTCATCAATACCAGATCAGGATCGCAGCCAACGATTTTTTCAACGTTAAATCGTCCATACATTCCACCGATACGTCTGATTGTTGATGCGGAAGATGGATACTTTACACCATCAGGAATTCCGGCAAGTGAACCGGAATCACCAATTGCAAAAAGGATCTCTACATCTGCAGTTGCCAAACAGACAATTTTTCGGGGATTATCCGGTACTTCAACAGTTCTTTCGCAATCATCAATTACATTTCGATAATTAATTCTGGCTTGCGTCTGAGATTTTAGTGTAATAATTTTTCCGGTATCATCTGATCCGGAAATCAGGTTGCCATGAGGCTCTGGTTGTTTTGAGCATTCGATGAGTAGTAGTGAACAGTAGAGTATTGCAAAAAGCAGAACATTCGTAATATTGATTATTCTAAAAAGTTTCATTATAATGCCTATTTCAATGATTGACTTATCGAAACAATGGCCAGCCAGATGCTTATAAGGCAAAAGAATGTCAATGCTGCAAAAGGTATAATTGGAACACTCTGGTTCTGGTATCCAGCTCTCATACAGGTCACCGAATGGGTAAGAGGAAGGAGCTGAAGAAACCATTTGAAAACGACAGGCAGCTTATCAATCGGGAAAAATGTTCCGCAGAAAAAGCTCATCGGCATGATAATGAAACTGGAAAAAACCGAGGTGTCTTCATGAGACTTTGATTTGAATCCGGCTACAACGCCTAATGCCGCGAACATGACAGATGTCAAAATCCAGGCTGCATAAAAAGAGATTGCCAATGGAAAGTGCGCTCCTATTATCAATGCCGCAAGAAGAATGAACAGTGATGAGAAAAGTCCTCTGATCGTTCCTCCTGCAATCTCACCCAGTGCAATCGAACTGTAAGAAATCGGTGCAACAAGTATCTCTTCAATGCTTTTAAAGTGCAATCTGCCTACTGCAAGTGAAGAAGCAATGCCGGTAAATGAATTGGTCATGGTACTCATGGCACAAATTCCAGGAACAATAAAAATCAGATAGCTCGACTCTCCCATATTGATCTGCCTTCCCAGCCCCAGGCCGAATGTGACCAGATAGAGCAGGGGAGTGATTAACATCGCCATAACATATCCTGGCTTTTTAAGTCGGTTTGCAAAAATCATCATTTCACGAAGAAAAACCGGCCACACATTCATGATCTAAACCTTTCACCTGCATAGTGGATAAATACATCTTCAAGAGTGGATTCCCTGATTCGGACGGAACCTTCTGCCATGGTACGGACAAACTCGTAAGCCTCTGTTTTATCTGTAAAATGGCGATAATCAATGGAATCATTGATCTGTGTTTCTACTATGTAAGCTCCAATTATTCGTTTTAGATTCTCAGGCGTATCACATGCGATCAGCTTGCCTTTGTTCATGATACCCACTCTTGAACAGAGTTTCTCTGCTTCTTCTATGTAATGTGTGGTCAGAAGAACACCAATTCCTTTATCTTTGAGTGATCTGATAAGATCCCATATTGTTCGTCTGATCTGTGGATCTAATCCCACGGTTGGTTCGTCCAGAAATAATATCGAAGGATTATGCATCACCGATCTTGCTATTTGAAGTCGTCGCTGCATTCCTCCAGAGTAATTTCGGACAATATCGTGAGCCTGTGATTCGATACCTGCCCAGGAAAGCAGTTCTTTGCTGCGCTTTGCCGCTGAAGACATCCGATGGAGTAATCCATGAAGAAGAAGGTTTTGGTAACCGGAAAGATCACGATCAAGATTAATCTCCTGAGGAGAGTAGCCTATATGCTTCTTTACCTGAAGTGGTTCTCTGAGTATATCAAACCCTGCTACTTTCGCTTCCCCATAAGAGGGATGAAGCAGTGTGGTAAGCATTCTGACAGTGGTTGTTTTTCCGGCACCATTGGGACCCAGTAATCCAAAGATTTCTCCGGATTTAATTGTCAGGTCAAGTTTATCCACAACTTTACGTTTACCGAATACCCGGCTTAAATCTCTACATTTAATCATCAGAAAGTAACCTGCATTTCACCACCCATTATGCGACCTGGTGATTTATAATAATCAAAAAATTTATTATCGAAAAGATTATCCACATTAAATATAAATCGGACCCGTTTAATGGGGCTTAATGTAAGCCGAAAGTCAGTAACAAAGAAGGGATCCCGTGAGCCGAAAACACCATCAACAGTATCAGAGTTATTATCATCTGTATATCGTTTGGATACATAGCGCGAACCCAGTCTCATAGCCAGCCATCCTTTCTCGAAATGAAAGCCATAACTTACCGTATGCTCGGGAATATTAACTACTCTTTTTCCCACTGATAATGGATTGACCGGGTTCTCAATCACCTTTGCGTCGGTCCAGGTATAATTGGCAAATAATTTAAGAAATGAAAAAAACTGCCCACTAAGACCAGTCTCAATTCCATCGGTTTTTGCCTTACCAAGGTTATCTTTGCGCTGAATTTTCTGCTCATCGGAAACAGTGGTTATGTAAATCATATTACTTATCAGATTGCGGTATCCAACAAATGACAAATCGACGCGATTGTAAAATAATCGGTGTACCATTGCTATTTCAAATGAACTCATTACTTCTGGTTTCAGATCAGGATTAGATTCTGTCAGAGTTCCATTTGAACTAAGCCATGTACGATAAAGATCATAATTTGTGGGCGGTCGGAATGCTTTCCCTCCCGAAATCCAGAAAGAAGGTTTCCAGACCGGTGACAGGTCTAAATTCAGAGTTAGTCCGGTACGTGGGCTCAGGGAAGATTTTGAATGGTCAGCGTAGTGATTGTTAATTTTAGAGTTGGTATAATCGCGGTTCATGCCATTCATTGTCCGCCAGTAATCAAAACGAACTCCTGCGTTAAGAATGAGATTTTCCAGAATACCGACATTATTTATGATCATAAATTCATCATTGATAAAAATACCACCATTTACCGACTGCCCAGCGGACTTGTACACAATAGCAT
This sequence comes from uncultured Fibrobacter sp., assembly GCA_964472925.1. Taxonomy (GTDB): domain Bacteria; phylum Fibrobacterota; class Chitinivibrionia; order Chitinivibrionales; family Chitinispirillaceae; genus JAAYPC01. Next base: position 9,641 of record CAYYNL010000151.1, read on the forward strand.
CCAGAGCATCAGGGTTTTCCCAATCAGAAAGATTATGTTCATTAGTTTCTGATGTCGTTGCTTCAAAGCTGATTCCTGCCAGTAATGTGTTTTTCGGGATAAGGTTGCTTATTTCAGCCTGGAAATCAAGATTCCCCTTAACATTTGGTGTAGAACTGATCTTCCCAGGACCACCATTGCGTGATGATGATGACACTACTGATGTATACCAGTTTTCATAATTGTTGTTAACACCTGCTTGCGCATTTATGGTCAGGTATTCGGAAAACTCCCCCTGATATGATAAGGTATATACAAGTGATGCCTGTCCTCCCTGACCATCAAGAAAGTTATTGGGTGTCATGCGTAATGTATAGGTTGTGTCATTATAGAAAAAACTGACATAACCTGTGTCCAGAATCCTTCCCAGCGAATCATGAAGAAACGATTTACCATAACTGTTATAGTAATTATACCAAGAAGCAGTAAGGCTGGAACGGATGCTGTGTTGCTTGTTGAGGTTCAACCATAACCTGCCACTGATCGAGTGGCTCTTTGCACTATTGATACCGCTTTCACCAATAAGAAATGTCTCTTTGCCATTACGGTCTTTTTTCGGGATGATCCCCGAGATTACTGTTCCCTTTTTCCCCTTTGATGCGGTTTTAAGGATTTCACTTGTAACATAGCCATCATCCTGTTTATTGGAATAAGAGAGAGCAACTCCTATTTTCCCATTTCCAAAAACATCATCGTAACCCATATAGAGATTGTGGTTGAGATTGATGTCTTCTCCAAGGTTGAATCCCCCGCGGAATCGAAGAGATTGCTTTGTGGGTATTCGTGAAGTCAAATTGATTACACCCCCCATGGCATTTCCACCGTAAAGAGAAGAGAATGGCCCACGGGCGATTTCTATTTTCTGTATGTCTTCAACTGCAATATTGTTGAACTGCACACGTCCCACATATCCATTGTTAAGCGGTTGACCATCTAACAATACCAGTACCTGATCAGCTCCGGAAAAACCGCGCATGGTCAATCCAGCCATACTCTCCATCAGTCCTTTCGAACGCTTGTTATAAATACCCTGTTCGTAAGCGAGGACCTCATCGATATTGATTGCACCATTTTTCTCGATATCAGAATTATCGGTTATAGTGATCGATGCCGGAAGATTTTCTATTGCACACTCCGTTTTGGAACCGATCACCACCATTTTTTTTAGCTCGGTGAGATGGTTTTGGGTGGTATCTTTTTGGGCAAAGACAAAATTTGAAACGATTAATAAGACTAATGCACTGATAATTAGGCGAATGCCATGGGATTTCATCGCATGCTGTCCTTTCGTTAATTCTAGGGAAAAGGTAACACGAAAAATAAATTCGTAACACAGAGGTGCCTATTAAAATCTTGTAAGCTTGCGTATTATCAATA
>CAYYNL010000152.1:0-10785 GCA_964472925.1 uncultured Fibrobacter sp.
GAACTAAAACCATACTAATTATGAGCTTATTCTAAAAGCCATTATTCGGTAATCATGAAAAATATGGATTGCTCTCTCAGTTTGAAGGAAACCATCCCCCAACTGCGGAAATTAGGTTTAAACCTCTTGGCATTTTTCAGGGATCAAAAAAACGTTTCTCTGCACTAATTTGCATAACGGATTACCGGCAAATTATTTTAATGCGCCTAATAAATAATGTTTTATTTGGCGAAAAACTATGAAACAATTCACACTTGTTTTTGAATTTAACCGCCCGTTGCCTATCAAAAAGGCAGATCTTCCGGATAAACAAATACAACCGAAAACTTTTTTTGCCGCTAATACGTAAGGTAACAACATTTAAACCCGAATTTAAATATTATGTCTCTAATATTGATTTGCACAGCAATGGTCTTTGCAGTGATAAGTGGACTCCCCGCAACCCTTCTTCCCAACTCTTCAAAATGGGGACAGAAGATCGCTTCAGGATTTATGTGCTTCAGCGCAGTTTGTGGCCTTTTGGGCAGTGGCTTAGCTTTCCTTTTCACTGAAAACCTGGCAATAAAATTTCCCTGGCCGGCAATGGGCAACAGCACTATTGGAATAGATGGATTGAGTGCTTTTTTCCTTATACCGGTATTTCTGATTGGGGGACTGGGTTCAATTTATGGATTGGGATACTGGCCCCAAAACCTGCACCCATCGAATTCAAAAAAGCTGCTTTTGTTCTGGGGATTGATGGTTGGGGGGATGGTACTTCTGGTTATCAGCAAACATGCCATGGCTTTCCTGCTGGGATGGGAACTGATGGCGCTTTCAGCCTTTTTCCTGGTTACTACAGAAGATAATCATCTGGAAAACCGGAAAGCCGGATGGATTTACCTGATCTCGACTCATTTGGGAACGTTGTCTCTTCTGGCCCTTTTCTCATTATGGCGCTGGCAAAGTGGCTCTTTTGCTTTACAGCCCATTTCCGGAAACACTTTAAGTTTCACAATGATGAATGTTTTCTTTTTCCTTGCGATCCTGGGGTTTGGCCTCAAAGCAGGAATAATGCCTTTTCATTTCTGGTTACCAGCCGCACATGCAACTGCTCCCAGTCATGTATCAGCTATACTTTCGGGTGTTGTACTGAAAATGGGAATTTATGGTCTGGTAAGATGGCTGTCTTTATTTCCGGAAATTCCCCACGCCTGGGGAAGTATAATAATTATGTTAGGCCTGATAAGCGGACTAGCCGGTGTTCTTTTTGCTATCGGCCAACATGACCTTAAGCGGCTTCTTGCTTATCACAGTATAGAGAATATTGGCATTATTCTGATGGGACTGGGAATTGCCTTATTTGGAAAGTCCTACGATAAACCGGTTTTAGTCGTATTGGGGATGTCCGGTTGTCTTTTACACGTATGGAACCACTGTTTTTTCAAGTCACTCCTTTTTCTGTGTGCAGGTTCTGTTGTTCACAGCACCCGGACCCGTCAGATAGATTTGCTTGGAGGACTTGCCAAATCAATGCCCATGACAGCAGCATTGTTTCTGATCGGTGCTGTAGCTATCTGCGGTTTGCCGCCCCTTAACGGTTTTATAAGTGAACTGTTTATTTACCTGGGTTTCTTTCGTATAGTGGCAAACGGTCCTGACGGATTGGCAGTTGCATTTGGCGTTCCTGTGCTGGCAGCGATCGGTGCTCTTGCCACAGCCTGTTTTGTAAAGGTATATGGAGCGGTATTTCTGGGATCAGCCCGCTCAAACTGTTCTACCTCTTGCCATGAATCTCCTCTCTTCATGACAGTACCTATGATTATTCTTGCAAAACTTTGTATTCTTATTGGAATAGCTCCAATGATTTTCACCGGCATTATATCAAAAGCAATTGCGATCTGGAATCCATCCATTTCGTTGCAATCAGCAAACCTCAGTCCTGATTCAGTTGCTCCTTTACTTAAAATCAGCATTCTTTCGATTGCCCTGATTTCTGGTGTACTTATAATCAGTCTGGCTGTTCTTTGCGGTAAAAAGAAAATACAGAGTGCAGGCACCTGGGATTGCGGTTATGCAAAACCGGATAGCAGAATGCAGTACACAGCTTCATCATTTGCCCAATCAATAGTCTTGCTTTTCAATTGGGTTCTTCGTCCTCAGGAGCACAATCCTCAGTTGAAAGCCTACTTTCCGAAATCTCAGAAAATGATAAGTCATATCGACGAAATAGTCCTTGACAGACTACTTGTTCCGGCAAGCAATATATTCAGACGGTTGTGTGGATGGTTTCATCGGTTTCAGCATGGATTGATACAGCATTATATACTGTACATATTAATTATTCTGTTTCTGATGATTTGTATTCAGATGCCATTTAAAGAGCTGATTTATCACTGGTTTAAATATTGATACGCAGTAATCCGGGAGACATTAATTGATTATATTTCATCTGTTTTTATTGATTCTTATGCCACCGCTTCTCTTCGGTGTTATCAATAAGACCAAAGCCTGGTTTGGTGGCCGTTCGGGAATGCCTTTACTGCAGCCATACTATGACATAATAAAACTGATGCGTAAAGGAATGGTTTTCAGTACCACTACCACCTGGATCTTTCGTATAGGTCCGATTGTTACATTGGTAACCATGTTCATTGCAGGTTTACTGGTTCCCATGGGACGGTTCAATGCACCGGTTTGTTTTGCTGGAGATCTGGTTCTTTTCGCTTATCTTTTTGGGCTTTCCCGTTTTTTTACCACTGCAGCAGCTCTGGATACCGGGTCATCATTTGAAGGTATGGGCTCAGCCAGAGAGGTTACATTTGCCACGCTCTCCGAGCCTGCTCTTTTTTTGGCATTCTCGGTGTTAGTCAAGATGTCAGGATCTTTTTCTTTATCCACCATGCTTCACAGCCCCTTGAAAGAATTGTCAGTTGATATAGCGGCACCGCTGGCTCTCATAGCAATAGGACTGTTTATTGTGATGCTGGCAGAAAGCTGCAGAATACCGGTGGATGATCCCAATACGCATCTTGAACTCACTATGATTCATGAAGCAATGGTACTGGACCATAGCGGCCCGCTCTTTGGTATTATTAGCTATGCTTCTTCACTCAAGCTGTTCATTCTTGGCACAATTATTTTACATATAATTTTCCCCTTTCAGATCGAAACAGTATGGATGAACTGGCCACTGTTTATATGTGAGATGCTGGGATTAGCTTTTGCGATAGGTGTAATAGAATCGATTATGGCCAGACTGCAAATGAAACATGTGCCTTATCTGTTAATAAGTGCGCTGCTTTTCTGTGCTTTTGGATTTGTCCTTTTATTCAGGTGATCACTATGACCAACATACTAAATACTTTACTGGTATTAATACTGGTTCTCAATTTCTTCTCCATCGGATCAAGTCGTATCCAATCAATAATTCATACGGTAGCCATTCAGGGAGTACTGCTGGGCTTTCTTCCTTTATTAGTACATTCACATCTTAATATTGAGCTTATTTTGGCATCGTTGATCGCAATTGTGCTAAAAGGCATTCTTATACCAAACATGATGTCTCGTGCATTACGCGATGTCCAGATTAAAAAGGAAGTTGAACCACTGATAGGCATAATGCCATCAATGATCCTTGGTGCAATCGCCACGACAGGCGCACTTCTTTTTACCAGTCAAATGCCTCTGATTCCTGAGCACAATGATAAACTGATAGTTCCTGCAGCAATCGCCACAATGCTTACCGGCTTTATCCTTCTGACCACCAGGTTTAAAGCACTGACGCAAGTCATTGGCTATCTTATTCTGGAAAATGGCATCTATATTTTTGGAATTCTGTTAATAGGTGCCATGCCGATGGTGGTGGAGATGGGAGTTCTTCTCGATGTGTTTGTAGCAATTTTTGTCAGTTGTATCATTATAGCTAAAATAAACAAGTCTTTTTCCTCCATGGATACACGCATGTTGAGCTCACTGAAGGAATAGGTTATGGCCTTTCTGCTTATCTTTTTTCCACTTCTTATGGCTGGTGCTGCTGCCATTTTCAAATCAAATCGTTGGCGGCCTTTATTTCTTATATTAACCGCACTGCCTGAATTCTTCTTTACGATTATGGTTCTGGTCAATCCGGAACTGACATTTACCAATTCCTGGCTGGTACTGGATCCACCCGGAAAAATTGTTCTTCTGCTGGTAAACACGCTGTTTCTTTTCTGTTCCTTGTATGCAGTTTCATACCTTCGTTACAGAAAAGAAAGAGACAACCGTGTGTTTTGTGCTTGTCTGATAGCTTTTTTGGGCGCAGTCAGTCTGGTAATCTGGTCACAACATCTGGCTTTAATGTGGGTGGCAATCGAAGCAACCACGCTGGTTACGGCTCCGCTGATCTACTTTAATCATACTCAGTTGAGCATTGAAGCAATGTGGAAATACCTGCTGATAAGCTCGGTGGGTATAGCATTGGCACTGCTGGGGACTTTTTTCATGGCTTACTCCTCCATGCACGGAGGCAATGAAGCCACATTATCTTATGTAACTCTTCTGAAAAATGCTCCACATCTCTCCAAAACATGGCTGCACCTCTCCTTTATTCTACTGTTTATCGGTTATGGCACTAAAATGGGACTGGCACCAATGCATACTTGGAAACCGGATTCTTATGGGGAGTCTCCCGGAATCATTGGAGCTATTCTTGCCGGTGGACTTACCAGTTGCGCATTTCTGGCATTTCTGCGTATTTATCACATCTGCCATGCTGCCGGTGAATTCGCTTATATGTCAAAAACACTGGTATTTATGGGACTGTTTTCCATGGCAACAGCCGCAATTTTTATGATCGGTCAGCGTGACCTGAAGCGGATGCTGGCATATTCAAGTATAGAACACATGGGAATCGTGATATTAGGTTTGGGTATAGGAGCTCCGGCTCTCTTTGGAACCTTGTTACACATCATATCCAATGGCTTAACAAAAGGAGTCCTTTTCCTTTCAGTTGGAAACATTCATCGTGCATTCGGCAGTAAAAACGTCGAGCGGGTACAAGGAGCCATACGCTTACTGCCATTTTCAGGAATCCTTTTTATCATAGCATTTCTGGCAATTACCGGCTCTCCTCCATTTGCGCCATTTGTAAGTATATTCTCCATTCTTAACGGAGCTTTTGATGCAGGGAAATATATTGCAGCAGGATTATTCCTCATGTTTCTTTTTCTAATTTTCATTGGAATGGGAGCACCAATTCTTAAAGCACTGCAAGGAAGTTCACCTGTTCCAAATCGTGAGAAAATGGTCTTTCGTGACTCTTTTGCCTCCTGCGGACCGATAATAGGATTGATGATCCTTGTGTTTATCCTGGGAGTATATATACCAGCTCCCTTATCTGGGTTGCTTAATGATGCAGTCCGTTTTTTGGGAGGTCAACCATGAGTGTATCTGTAACCGAAAGAATAACCGAATCATCATCAGTAAAAACATATAATGGATCTTCACTGACTCTTGATGAGATACCTGTACTATCCGGGGAAGATTTCAATCAACTGATACTTTCCAGTGTTTCGGAGGGACTGCGCGTTTCCTCCTATTTCGGATTTGCTGAAAACGAATCAAATGCTCTAAAGCTCTATGTGGTGTTGGCTGATGATACTGAGAACTCGCTTAAAATAAGCAGCACGGAAATCCATAAAAAAGAGTTCTTCTCATTGACCCCTCTATGCCCACAGGTGCACCTGTTTGAGAGAGAAATAGCCGAGCAGTTTGGTTTAAAGCCAGTCAATCATCCATGGCTAAAACCTGTACGTTATAACCAGTGCCCGACAGGTGAACAATCCTTAACTCAGCAGATTCTTCCGGCAGTAGGAGATTTCTATAAAATTGAAGGCGAACAGGTACATGAAGTTGCAGTGGGCCCGGTACATGCCGGAATAATCGAACCGGGGCATTTCCGCTTTCAATGTCATGGTGAAGAGGTTTTTCATCTGGAAATTGCTCTTGGATACCAGCATCGGGGCATAGAGAGAGCCCTGCAGGGAGAATATGGCAAGAAAAGCCTTCATTATGCTGAAAACATTGCAGGTGATTCTGCTATTGCACACGGTTCCAGTTTTTGTCAAATAATCGAGTCTCTGAGTGGATCCCAGCAGAGTGCACGTGCTCTGGCGATTCGCGGTATTGCCCTGGAACTTGAAAGGCTGGCTAACCATGTAGGTGATCTGGGAGCCTTATCAGGGGATGTAGGATTTCTGCCGACTGCCAGTTTCTGTGGCCGAATCCGGGGTGACTTTCTTAACATGACAGCAGTACTGTGTGGCAATCGGTTCGGGCGCGGACTTTTAAGAGCTGGTGGAATTTCTTTCGACCTTCAGCAGGCTCATATCGATGATCTTCTGCGCAGACTGGATGCAGCAGAGAAAGATGTTACGGTTGCAGTAAATCTTTTGTGGGATACTCCCTCGGTTATGGCCAGGTTTGAAAATACAGGCACACTTAAAATTGAAAACGCAGTTGAACTTGGACTTGTGGGTCCTTCTGCCAGAGCATGCGGACTGATGCGTGATATCAGGCAGGATCACTCCAGTGGTATTTTCTGTTTCTCCCATATCCCGGTTGCTACCTGCAAATCGGGTGATGTCTTTGCCAGAGCTTATGTACGCTGGCTTGAGATCCAGTATTCTTTGCAGTTTGTCAGAGAGCAGCTCAAGAATCTGCCGGATGGGAAGATCCATGTAAATTGCGGAATATTAAAACCAAATCGGATGGTGGTTTCGCTCACCGAGGGATGGAGAGGAGAGATCTGCCATACAGCTATTACCGATGAGAACGGTCATTTTGCAAGATATAAAATAGTGGACCCGTCATTTCATAACTGGACAGGACTGGCCCTTGCCCTGCGTAATCAGCAGATCTCTGATTTTCCCCTGTGCAATAAGAGTTTCAATTTATCCTATTGCGGACACGATCTGTAAACCTGATGACAAAAAAGGGCCAAGACGGTAAAGGAATTTGATTCATGATAAAAGAGATATTCGCAAGACTGCAGCAGAAACACAGGACTATCAAGTATCCTGATGCGCCACCTCCTGCCATGCCAGAGCGGTTCAGAGGAAGACCCCACATCGAAAAAGCAATGTGCAATCTCTGTAAAAAATGTGTCAGGAATTGCCCCACCGGTGCTATCGAAGTAAACGAAACTGTCACAATAGACCTTGGAAAATGCCTCTTCTGTACCGATTGCACAGAATCTTGTACTGAACATGCCATAACCTTCTCTAACGATTACCGGTTATCATTCAACAATCGTCAGAACCTTACAGTATCCTCAGATCAGAAGGAACTGCTTTTGGCAACTGCTCTTCAAGGCAGTATCAGAAAGATTTTCGGACGATCGCTGAAACTGCGTCAGGTAAGTGCCGGCGGATGTAATTCCTGTGAAGCGGACGTAAATGTTTTGAATACCGTGGGATGGGATCTGGGACGTTTCGGAATACAGTTTGTTGCTTCTCCACGTCATGCGGATGGAATCCTGGTAACCGGGCCGGTAAGCAAAAACATGAAACTTGCATTAGAGAAAACCTATCAGGCTGTCCCTGACCCAAAAATCGTGATTGCTGTAGGGACCTGTGCCATTTCGGGTGGAATCTTTACTGGTCATCAGGAATGTTGTGATGGTGTTTCTGATATTGTTCCGGTAGATCTTTTTATTCCCGGTTGCCCTCCTCATCCATTAACGATTCTGGATGGGTTACTCAGATTACTGGGAAAGATTGATTCCTGAACTAACCTTTTTACTTCCCGACAATTTTTCTGACTTTTCCGCTATGCTGTTTTTTTATATGCCTATAAAAAAACTCAGTAATGCGAATTCCTGCATCAGTTTTAGTTGAACTTTGTAAAATCAAGATATTATACTATTCTTAAAAGCAAAAGGCTGTCAGCTTTTACTAAATTAATCAAAAATGGTTATGTTAAGGATATCTTTAAAGCCGGGTGATGATTATGATTAAACGCTTATCAGAAGATAGTAACATTTATTCAAAGATGTCATTTGTTGTTTTCTGTTTATGCACACTGCTGATCGCAAATACGGTTACTGTCGGAAATTTCTCTGAGCTTATGGAAGCAGTAAACAGCGTCTCACCAGGTGATACAATCCTGATGAAAGACGGAATATACAACGTCAATAATGGGTATGGTGCTCAAATCCGTAAAAATGGTATTGTAATCAAAAGCCTTTCTAATAATAGAGACAATGTAATTGTAAGTGGTGGCGGAATGTCCGGAGGTGCTAATTACGGTTTTTGGATTCCCGCTCATAATGTAACCATTCAAGGAATAACCATTCAGGATGTTGCAAATCACTGCATTCAGACCGATGTAAACAATCACAAGCTTCGGGTAATTGACTGTGTTCTTCGCAACAGCTACGAACAGATTCTTAAAGTTCCAGCCGGAAGTGAAATGTCAGACAGCGGACTTGTTGAAGGGTGTCTGTTTGAATTTTCAAAAGGTGTTGCCGAGAACTACTATACCGGTGGTATCGATTGTCATCGTTCAAAGGACTGGATCGTACGAAATAATGTTTTTAAAAACATTCGAAGTCCTGGCGGCTCGGTCGCAGAACATGCAATACACTTTTGGAACAGTTGTGAAAACATCATTGTTGAGAATAATCTGATAATAGATTGTGATCGCGGAATCGGCTTTGGAATGGGTGACCAAATAGAGCACAAGGGCGGTATTATCAGAAATAATATGATATATCATCGTGCAATAAATGAAACCGACTTTGGTGATGTTGGAATCGCACTTGAGTATTGTGTAGATGTATCGGTTTACAACAACACCATTTTCTTTGACAATAACTACAGTAATGCTATCGAATACCGTTTTCAGGGAACAAATCGCAATATTATCGCCAATAATCTTACCAATAAGCAGATACGTATGCGTGACGGAGCGTCAGCAACTCTCATAAGCAATATAACCAGCGCTGAATCAGGATGGTTTGTTGCAGCTTCAAAGGGAGATCTCCACCTTGCTTCCGGATCGATTAGCGCAGTCATTGACAAGGGCACCAATCTGGACGGTCTGGTATTCGATTTTGACAATGATTTGCGTCCGAGGGGATCGGGTATTGATATCGGTGCCGATGAATACAATTCCTCAGCAATTTTTAATTTGCAAAAGCACTTATCTACGTCTTCACCTTCACCACATATCCAGAAAATGCTATGCTTAAATAACTCTGCTATTAATGGAGCACCAACAATCATAATGTTCAATGGATCAATGCGAAAAAATCCTACGCATTTGCAATATGGGTGTTTTTTTGTTATCAAACAGGGAACCAAATCTAAGTGATCTTTTACAAAACCCTTGTACTCACAAAGGCATTGAAGTCCTTTCGGTCTTATCACCAGTAGATAAAACCTTCAAGGACTTCTGCATCAATATCTTAAGGTTCTTCATCGTCACCTACTGCGGTTTTTAGGTTGAACTGTTTTTAAGACCAGAATCACTAAAAAAGTAAACTTGTATCGGCAAGCCTTAATTGTCGTAGAACTTTTGGGGATTTTTCAGGTAATATTTCAATTCAAGTTGGAATTTTTGCTTTGGTGTTAATATATTATCTAAATGTCAGTAAATTCATCATTAGATATGGTATAGTTAAGAATAAGTCAAAAGTGATAATCAGAGAGTCTGTTTTTTTCTGAATCAGCCTTGAAAAACCACCCGGATAGCAATTAATAAAGGAGCATTTATGCGATTAACCTTAATATTGTTAGTAGTATTGGCGCCCTTGTTTATTACATCGGCACAGTGGGGACCAGCTCAGCTGCAAGTAGGGTCGGTTATCAGTGGAAATCAGACCGGAAGACAGGGAGATTATTACGTCGAATACTGGAAGGATAACGGAAGCGGGACCATGACTCTCAAAGAGGGGGGCAATTTCAGTTGTGAGTGGGGGCAGGTCAACAACATTCTGTTTCGAAAGGGGATCCGCCCCGGTTCGAGAAATCAGGTAGTAGTCTATACTGCTAATTACCAGCCCCAGGGCAACTCTTACTTGAGCATCTATGGATGGTTTGAAAATCCACTGGTGGAGTATTATATCATAGAAAGCTGGGGTACTTGGAGACCACCCGGAAATGTTGGCAAAAAGGGTACTGTTGAGACGGACGGTGGAACCTATGACATTTATCAAAACTCCAGAACCGGCCCCTCCATTAAAGGTAACACCACATTCCAGCAGTATTGGAGTGTAAGGCAAAACAAACGGACCAGTGGGACTATTTTCTGCGGGAATCATTTTAAAGCCTGGGAAAAAAATGGTATGCAAATCGGTAGTTTTTATGAAGTATCATTTAATGTTGAGGCATATCAGAGCCCGGGCGGAAAAGCAGATGTTGAGGTTTTAATGACTACCGAGGATAAATATACCAATGTTCTGCACAATCCATCATACGACCGGACTGGCAGTTCGATTTTTCGGATACAGAGCCATCAGGGGTTATACAATGCTCTTGGAAAGAAAATAAATCTGATTCCCGAAATGATAAATGTACAAAACGGACATACAGTGTTTATAAATAATGCCCAGAAAAGCGCCAGCGGTATTTTCTTTTTGATTCCTGAGGGAAAGTGATAATTTATTGAATCGGAAGCGGACCAAAATAAGGTCCGCTCTTCTTCACTTATACTCCGCCGATTCCATCTAAACTTGATGAGGGTGTTAAAATAATTTTTGTGAAAAAATGCCCTTTTACTGATTACCCCTGAACATTAAAAATTTTTAAAGGCAAATTACTG
>CAYYNL010000153.1:0-10714 GCA_964472925.1 uncultured Fibrobacter sp.
CTCAAAGCTGCGACGACGCGACTCAAAGCTGCGACGACGCGACTCAAAGCTGCGATGACGCGTCTCAAAGATGCGACGACGCGACTCAAAGCTGCGATGACGCGACTCAAAGCTGCGATGGCGAGGCTTTAAGCTGTGCTGAAGAGACTCCAAACTGCGAGAACGTGACTTTAGAGGGTTTATCAGAAATAAATTCCGAAAAAAAGATAGATTATAGATTATCGTCAGGATCAACAGTTGAGAAATGCTTTTATAGAATAATTACTGCAGTTGTGTAATGATTCTGAAGCTGGTAGGTAATAAGATCACTAAGATAAAATATCAAACCGGATAATAATATAATCAGAAATAAACAATTATTCCTCTTGTTTTCACTATTTGATTACCCTATTTTAACCATTACCTAATTTGTTATCATCAAAATACACTCAGCCTTCTTTAGTTTTGCAAACCAATCCATTTTTCCATGAAGAGGGTAATATGAAAGTTCTATTTACCGCAACAGTTCTTTTGGTAACTTTTATTTTCACGCAAGTAAGTTTCTCGGCAAACAAACCGGTAACTGGTAGTGCTAAAGCAGAGAATGAGTCGGTTGTTTCAGCAGAACAGCCTGCAGCTCAGGTTCCTTTAGATACTTCAGTTTCTCCAACTACCACAAATGTGGCTAAAGATCCAGTCGTAGATTCGCTTGTCGCTCAACCTGCAACTGAAACTGCACCTCCCGCACCAGTGGAAAAGGAAGTAACCGCAATGGATTTGCTCAAGCAGGGTGATTTGTATGCTAAAAAGAAACAAACCGAAAAGGCAATGGAAGCCTATAAACAGTGCATCGAAAAAGCTGGTGACGATACAGCGTTTGGAAGGGCAGTGCTGTTTTTGGGAAATTATTATTATGAAAAAAAGATGTATATAGAAGCGCTTCCTCTGCTTATTAAGGTAACCGGAAAGAATGCGGAGACAATGCCGTTCAAAGTAATGCTTGCCTCAACACAGCTTGCTGCCGGCAGTCCCGACTCGGCGATTGCGATTCTTGAACCGATCGCTTCAAATCAGAAGATTCCAATCGCTTCCCGGAAAAGTATGTTCAAAATCATTGGGGATGCCTATCTCAAACTCAAACAGAACGATAAGGCGGTTTACTGGTACAGTAAACATATAGCATCCGGAGGGGCTAAAACTGCAGATATGGCATATCTGGTCGCTTTTGAAGGGGAAAAAACCGCACCCGCGAAAGCTAAATCTTCCTATGAATTGAACATCAAGAGCTTCCCCAAAGACTACCGCAACTATGTAAGACTAGGTGTTCTCAATGCCAAGGCACGGGCGACATTGCCGGCTGCACTCGGATTATTGAAGAAGGCAATAACCCTCTCCGGAGATTCCATCCCTTCGATCTGGTTGGAAATCGGCAAAGTCAACGCGAGTCTGGGTAAGAAGGATGACGCAATCGAATCTTATCGCGCATGTCTTCGCGGTGATCAGAACAACCTCGAAGCGAAAATTTTACTAGGCACGGCACTGCTTCAAAAAGGTTCTACTGAGGAAGCCATCTCCTATTTTGAGAGTGCTCATAAGCAGGCTCCCGACAGTATTGCACCAATGGTGGGGCTCTCTTCAGCTTATGTCAAGATTAATGATTCTAAGAAGGCGATCGAAATTCTTGAGAAACTTAAAAACGCGCAGCCAAAAGACATCGAAGTGCGTAAAGAGTTGATCAGAGCTCTCAAGTCAAGTGGCCAGGAAAAAAAGGCTGCAGAGGAAGTCACTGCAGCGCTCGAAGTGGAACACGATCCCGAATTGCTTATTATGGGTGCGAAGATATATCTGGCTATCGGAAAACTCGATGATGCTGCAATCTTGCTTGAAGAGATGATCAGCAGTGATCCCTACGATATCGAGACGCTCATGACTATGGGAAAGGTCAAGCACGCACAGGGTAAACTTGATGAGGCTATTCAAGCATATAAGGATGTAAACGCAGTCGATCCGAAATACTCGCCTTCGTTATATCAGCTTGGTCAATTATTTCTGGAACAGAGCAAGGTGAAATGGGCGGAAATGTATTATCAGCGCGCGATTACGGCAGATCCGAATTATGCACTCGCAGAAGTGGGGCTTGCCAGGATTCAGCTGCTTTTCAAGAACAACAAATCATTCGAAGAACACCTGGCCAAAGCAAACAGTCTGGCACCGAATGATCCGGAAGTCCAGAAAGCAATAAAGGAAGCACGTAATCCGAAGAAGACTGTGGAAACACCTGCTCCAGCAGTTACTGCAACGGCAAAGACAGACAATAATGCAGATAATACTGGTAAGACAGATAAGAAAGATAAGAAGCGTAAATAATTCGACAGGCTATAATTTAACCATCTGTTGATAGTTACTGGTGGTTTGAAGAAATCTGGTTGACTGCTGTATTCGCAGTTTTCCGAAATTTCTGCTAAGGGGCGCAAATTCGCGCCTCTTTTTATTCTCTTGTATATTTGTACCCTTCCCCATGTTTCCTTCTTGCCACGTTTACCAAAAAACATCCAGTGTACAGCAATTCCCAGCTGGTTTAATAAGTGTAAGGTTTGAATTGTTAAGGTGAAGCATCTGAATTAAATTAACTCCGATATCCTTTTATCTCTTTACTCCTGCTTTTGCGCTGTATTTGTAAGATGACCCTTTGATCGTTTTACCACTGATCATAAAGAGATAGCTGCCTGTTCCTACCAGACGATTGTTTTCATTTCTTCCATCCCAGATTATTCCATAATTGTAAATGGAGTTGGGGTTAGCCCTCTGAAGTTTCAGATCTCGCCGGATAACATTCCCCACAGCATCATAAGCAACTACTCTCCCAAATGATGCTTTCGGGTCAAGAGAGTCTTTGGGATTTAGAGGTGCTAATGGAACTTCTGTTTGTATGGAGATCAATGTCACAGATGGATTTTTAATATCCTTTAATATGTTACGGTAGAAATCAATCACGTTTTTGGGCAACCGGTCAATAATATTGTCTTTACCAGGGGTAAATGGGTTTGGCAGAACTGCAGTTATTTTCTTTGGTGCACTGGTAACCACAATTGTGTCCGGAATCAAACCATCCTGGGATACAATA
This sequence comes from uncultured Fibrobacter sp., assembly GCA_964472925.1. GTDB lineage: Bacteria > Fibrobacterota > Chitinivibrionia > Chitinivibrionales > Chitinispirillaceae > JAAYPC01. The sequence goes on from CAYYNL010000153.1 coordinate 3,104, forward strand.
ATCACAGTCTGATGATTGGCACTTTTTCTCTCACTTGTAACCTGGGTTTTAAATCCATGTGAAGGAGATACACTGGCCACATCGCTATCCTTGCTCTTCCAATCCGCATCTTCTGCATATCGGATGAAATTGCCATACTGATCAATCACAACCGCATAAATAACGGTCCAATGGTCATCTTCACCGAACCGGATTGTGTCAAACGGCTGAGGCGCTGTCAGGTTAAGAGTATCTTTGATAATCTGCAAGCTGTATGGCTTGTCAGGTATTACAATGATATCCAGGTCCTTTCGTGATGGAGGACGGTTTTTGGAATCCGGGTCTGCGAAATCAGCTCTTAGGGTATATTTTCCAATTTTTTTGCTGTTAAAAGTAGTGAGATTGCCCTGATCCGAATCGATACTGGCATCTGTGCTACCGGAGGTTAGTTTCCATTTGATATCCTGGTCAAAATGAGACATCCAAACTTCATTTGTATCAAAGATATGCCCGTAAACAGTAAAGAAGTTCCCTGCAGTTATAGTAACCTCTTTCCCCAGAGCAGTAAGTTTAAAAGGATCTCCAGGTTTGTCATATAGTCTGATGGTATAGGAATCTGGAGCTTTTCTGATGTGAAGAACTACTGTTGCCATAAATTTTCTGTCAGGATATTCCGGATCAGTGAAAGTGGCCCTGAGAGTAACATAGGCATCATATTCCGTTGCAGTAAAAACGGTATATGAACCAGTTTCTGGGTTAAGCTTTCCTTTATTATCAGGATCAGCAGTCCAGACAAGTTTTTTATCAAATTCTGTGAAATGAGAATCGGATGTATCGAAAACCCGGCCATAGATGGTGTCGCTGATATCTATTTCCAGGGTATCATTCTCAGAAATTATTGTACCTGGATCATCTTTATCTGTGTATAACTTTACAACATACTGATTTGGCGGTGGGGCAGAACCAATAAACAATAGAACACTGCATGAAAGGTATTCATCAGGATTTTTTGGATTTTTGAGCTTTGCAGTCAGAAGAACCTGTGAATTTGCAGTATTTGAGGTGAATATGGTCTGTTTTCCTTTTGTTGCACTCAGCTCTCCTATTTTTTCAGGAGAGATCTCCCACTGAAGCAGACTGTCATACTCAAAGATCCAATTGCCATCTTTGTCGAAAACATGGCCATAAACCGGATAGGGTTCTTTGTAGCCAGCCGAATCAAATGAACCCAGTGGGGTCAGAATAGTGATGTCTCCAGGCTGTTTATACAATTTTATGGTGAAATCTTTTTGCTCAGGAGCAGGACGCACATAAAATATGATACTTTTTTCCGATTTTTTGCTATTTTCAGGATCTATGAAAGAAGCGGTAACTCTCACCTCAGAATTTGCTTTGTTTGCGGTGAACACTGTGGCAGAACCTCTGGTACTACTGAGTGTTCCATCTTCAGAAGATGATACTTTCCAGGTAATTAAACTGTCGTATTCCTTTCGCCACTGCTCAAGACTGTCGATAATGTGTCCATAGAGAGGAATGGGAACACCTTCGGTAATGGTGTCAGAGGAACCAAGAGGCAGATTATCATCAGTATTTGGTTCACCGGGTTTTCCGTATATAAAAAGGTTTGATGGAGGGGCAAAGATATTGGAGGTAATCCAAAGATGTGATTCCTTTGAGTGGCGTTCTGCATAAAACACATCGAGTGTGTAGGATTTGCCGACCTGAAGACCTTCGATTTTATCCAGAACGATTGAATCTTTTGTGGCTTCATGCATGCCACCCAGATCCAAAGCAAGTTTATTGTTAATGAAAACCCAGACATCATCATCGCCATTAAAATGAAAAACCAATCCTTCCTTCATCACAAACTTCCAGTTCAGCTCCATGGTGAAGGAATAGTTATGATCTCCAATTTGAGAGCTGGTAGTGCAATGATAGTTCCACTCTTTACCAAAGCCACGCTCATCTATAGGAAAAAACTCATCATCTCTAAACTGGTACATTCCGTTTGATTGCAGTTCAAACTTCAGTGAATCATAAATGACAGAATTAATAAAAGAGGTATCGTGTGATAATGTGCTCACTCCCTCGTAGGCTACTTCCTGTTCAAATTCGTTGTTTGGGTCGATATAGCTTTTAAAAGGGGCTCTGGGAGAATAGGCCGGAACAGTCTTATCACCCGGTTCGAAAGGCCTGAACCATTTTTTTATATAATAGTTGAGATACGGAGATTTGCCAGGAATCGGCTTGCGATCTTTATCAAGAGTCGAATCCACCATTTCTTTGCGAACCCCACCGGTATGTGGTGCTTCAAACTCAGGATTACTACGATCGGAGTGAAAGTCATAATAAGTAACTTTCACCCAAACAGCCTGAGGTTGATCCTGTGAAAATGAATTGGAAAAAAAAAGAAGTGTAACTACCAGCAGCACACCCAATCCGGTTGTAAGACGGTTCATTTTTTCTCTCCCGGGAACTTAATCAGAATTCTTGGACAGTACGATCGATTTCGGACCAGTAGCAAGATGAATATAATTTGCACTCTAGCCCATTTAGTATTAAGCCGAGTAAGTCTGGTTCACAACAAATTCATGTTATGCCCTTGGGTGGGCCTGTTTATAGATTTTGAGCAGGTGTTCTTTAGAAATATGGGTATAAACCTGAGTGGTAGTAAGTGATGCATGTCCCAGCAGTTCTTTAACTGCTCTTATATCCGCTCCCTCGTCCATAAGGTGAGTAGCGAAAGAATGTCGAAGTACGTGTGGACTTTTTTTCTTCTGATTGCTGACCAGAGATAATTTTTGCTGAACAATCCTCTCCAAACAACGGGCCGAAAGCCTTTGACCCTTTTTATTTGTAAATAGTGGCGAATCAGAAGAAAGGGCTTTTTTACGCAGCTTCAGATAGCGGTCCATAACCTCTATTGCCACGGTGGTCAAAGGAACAATCCTCTCCTTACGTCCCTTCCCTAAAACCTTTATCAACTCCTGACTCTTATTAACAGAACCAATATTGAGGCCTTGAAGTTCTGATAAACGAATACCGCTTCCATAAAAAAATTCCAGAATTGCATGATTGCGGTACTCCAGTTCATCACCGCTCTCAGGTACCTGTAGCTCTTTTATTTGATTTTGGGTCAGAAAGACTGGAAGCGGTTTATCCAGTTTGGGTGTGGCAATAACCTTTGTGGGGTTCATTCTAATGTATTTTTTTCTCAGACAGTATTTTGAGAGACTTTTAAGTGCTGCAATCTTTCTGGCCACTGATCGGGGCTTTAAGCCATCATTACTCAATTTAAAGGTGAAGCCGCGCAGACTACTCTTTTTCATTGCATCTTCGAGGGATAATGGGATTTTTCTTTCCTGCAGAAAATTGATAAATTGGTTGAGATCCCGTTTGTAGGCAATTACTGTATGGTCGGAGAAGTTTTTCTCTTTTTTTAGGTACTGTAGAAATCCTTCTATAATATGTGCGATGTTTTCTGCCATCGTAATCACTTTTTTTACTCAGATGATATAAACAACCAAAGATAATCAGAAAAATATTAAATCAGAAGGCAAGGAGAATGCAAATTTTATTTCTCAATTTCAGCCTTTTTAGTTTAAAATTTAGGTTCCAATTATTTCTGATTAGTTGTTTTTTTTGATATTAGTCTTTTTTTTCTGGTTTTTAAATTTCTGTCCAATTTCTAACTGATTAGTCCAAAAAACTATATTTAAATTTTTAACAAATCAAAGGAGATGTATGGTAAAAGGAATAATTCTTGCCGGGGGATCAGGAACTAGACTTTATCCGGTAACAATAGCAGTCAGCAAACAACTGATGCCTATTTATGATAAGCCAATGATCTATTATCCTTTATCTATTTTAATGCTTGCAGGAATCCGGGATATTCTGATCATTACTACACCTGATGATGCTTCCTGTTTTCAAAAGCTTCTGGGTGACGGGTCTCAATGGGGGATATCCTTGTCTTATGCTCAGCAGCCAAGACCGGAAGGTTTGGCTCAGGCCTTTATTATAGGAAAAGAATTCATAGGTGATGACAGAGTGGCATTGATTCTGGGAGATAATATTTTCTGGGGACATGGACTTCCGCAAAATCTCGAACAGGCTGTCAAACGCTCCGAAGGTGCAACTGTATTTGCCTACAGGGTAAATGATCCACACCGATATGGAGTTATTGAATTTGACAACACAGGAAAAGCCTTGACCTTAGAAGAAAAACCGGCTCAGCCAAGATCCAATTATGCTGTCACAGGTCTATATTTCTACGATTCTCTGGTCTCTGAATATGCTTCATCGCTAAAACCTTCTCACAGAGGTGAACTGGAGATCACTGACCTTAACAAAATATACCTGAGCCGCGGTGAACTTAATGCAGTTATTCTTGGCAGAGGTATTGCCTGGCTGGATACCGGAACACATGAAGCCATGCTTCAGGCCTCTGTATTTGTGGAAACAATCCAATCCCGTCAAGGGTTGAAGGTGTGTTGCCCGGAGGAGATTGCTTATCGAAACGGTTATATCTCAGATGAAAAACTGCTGGAACTTTCAAATCCCATGCAAAAGAATAATTATGGTAAATACCTCAGAGACTTGGTTTTAAAGCAGGAAAGTGTAAATGGAAATTTATAAAAACGAAATAGAAGGGCTTTTATTGATCAAGCCTGATGTATTTGTGGATAATCGTGGTTTTTTTTTGGAATCCTATTCTCAGAAAAAATTTATGGATGCAGGTATCGATTGTCTCTTTATACAGGATAATCATTCAAGGTCCGAACAGGTCGGTGTTATCCGTGGATTGCATTTTCAGAAACCGCCATTTGCTCAGAGTAAACTTGTCAGGGTTACCAGAGGAGCAATACTGGATGTAGCCGTAGACCTGAGAAAAGATTCACCCACTTATGGCATGTGGAAAAGCTTCGAGTTGACTGAGAAAAACTATCTGATGTTATTTGTCCCCCAGGGCTTTGCCCACGGGTTCTGTACTCTCTGCCCTGGAACCGAGGTGCAGTATAAGGTAGACAATCTGTATGCCCCACAATGCGACAGCGGTATCAGATGGGATGATCCAAGCCTGGCAGTTAAATGGCCGGCCAATGATCCTATTCTATCCAAAAAAGACGCTTCGCTCCCTTTTTTAAAGGAGATAGAGTCACCATTCTGATCTGTTAGCTGATTTTTACAAATCAGGTATCATTAAGATGCCCTCTGGTTTTGTGAGTAATTCTGATTACTATAGCCCAGGATACGATCGATATCACTGTTTTCCAGAGTTTCATATTGCAGTAGAGCTGTTGCCAGGATATCGAGTTTGTCACGATTATAGGTCAACAGATCCACTGCACGCTGCTCCTGTTCGAGGATAATTCTTCGAATCTCTTCGTCGATAATACGGGCGGTTACTTCACTAAAATCCCTGTTCTGAGACAGTTCCCTGCCCAGAAATGGATGTTCCTCTCCCTGATTGAAGGTGGCTGGCCCTATCTTTTCACTCATTCCCCATTGACACACCATTTTACGGGCAAGATTTGTTATCTGTTTTAGGTCTTCTGCAGCCCCATTGGTCATCTCATTATAAACCAGCTTCTCAGAGGCCCTTCCCCCCAGAGCTACCGCAATGCGGGCCAGAAGATATTTTCTGGTGAAATTGTGCCGATCCATATCCGGAATCTGTTCTGTTGCACCCAGAGACCTTCCACGGGCAATTATGGTGACTTTCTGAATAGGATCGGTTTCCGGAAGCAGTTTGGCTACCAGTGCATGCCCAGCCTCATGATAAGCCACAATCTCCTGTTCTCTGGGTTCCAGTTTGTCCTCACGTTCTGCACCAAGAAGAATCTTATCTTGAGCCTCTTCAAAATCGTGAATATCTACCACATTTTTATTTTTACGGCCTGCCAGAAGTGCGGCTTCATTTACCAGGTTTCTTAAATCAGCTCCGGAGAAACCCACTGTTCTGGCTGCGATGTTTTCTAATTGCACCGATTCATCGGTGGGTACATTTGCAGCATGAATCTTAAGGATTTCGATTCTGGCATTTTTCTGTGGAAGATCAAGGGTGATCTGACGGTCAAAACGACCTGGCCTGGTAAGTGCAGGATCAAGTACATCCGGGCGGTTAGTAGCCGCAATAACTACCACCGATTCATGGGGCTCAAATCCATCCATCTCTGTAAGTATCTGGTTTAATGTCTGTTCCCGCTCATCATGACTGCCCCCCAGTCCGGTACCCCTTACCCTGCCCACAGAATCCAGCTCATCTATGAAAATGATAGCCGGAGACTCTTTCTTGGCTATCTCAAACATATCTCTTACCCTTGAGGCTCCCACTCCTACAAACATCTCTATAAATTCCGAACCACTGGTACTGAAAAAAGGAACCCCCGCTTCACCGGCAGTTGCTCTGGCCAGAAGAGTCTTACCAGTGCCCGGAGGTCCCATTAATAATACTCCTTTTGGAATAGTTGCACCTAAACGGGCAAAACGTGCCGGATCTTTGAGATACTCTACTATCTCCTGAAGATCCTTTTTAGCATTGGAGAGCCCGGCCACATTTTGATAACGGGCCGTACACATCTCCTTACGAAATCTCTTTGCCCTTGATTTACCAATCCCGAAAATGGAAGTCCCCGGCATCCCTTTCATCTGACTGGATAATTTCTTACCGGCATAAAGGAAATACCCCAGCAAAAGAAGCCATGGAAATAACAGCACTAAAATGCTCATCCACCAGGATGATGCCTCTTTGTCTTCGGCCCTTATTATCACCTGATTTGCTTCTAACATACTCATAAGGGTGGGATCCTCTAATTGAGGCATCGTAGTCAAAAAATTTCGATAAGTGATGGAATCTGCTATATTGCTCTGAATACTGTTTATCCGGTATCCATCTTTGAATTTACCCTGAATTTGGGTTCCCTTAAAAAAAACCTCAGTAATATTTCCACTTCTGAGCTGCTCTTTAAATACTGAATAAGCTAGCTCTATCTGTCCACCTGTATTGATCGAACTGAAAAAATAGGAAAAAAGAACTGTAAGAATAACTCCCCATAAAAGAAACCGCCAAATTGAAATTTTGGGTTCGGATGCCTTCGGACGTTCAGGGTTCTCTTTTGACATGACTGTGCCCCTCAAAATTGGTTTCTGTCTGCCAGATTTTAAGAGCAAAAGGCATTCCCAATGAAATGTCTGGAGAAATGGCGTTACAATTGCTAAATTGTTATTGATGATGATATCACCACAGGAGCACCATTATGCAATACGATGAACTTTCCCATCTTGCCCGTAAAGTTATCGAAAAGGCAGGTATAATATCTGATCCACTTAAAATAGATCTGGAAAATATGATGGTCGAATGCGACTCCGAAAACCATTTTCTAAACTCTATGCTAGATTATGTGGAAATTATACAGGATGACCCCCTCGAGTACCTTAATAACTCCGATTATGACACCTCTACCGATCTTTCCTCATTCAAAAAAGCCATTGATGATCTTCATGGCTCGATAATCAATGTAATCTCTGTTCCCCTGAGTTCCAGAAACCAAAGCTCATCCTGAAACAATACGCCAATTACTTGTATGGAAACCTCTCCCAGGCTTCATCCACAAACGCCTTGAACTCCTG
>CAYYNL010000154.1:0-10692 GCA_964472925.1 uncultured Fibrobacter sp.
AAATTGCTGTTGGAAAATCTTAAGGAGGCAGATACATTACGTAATCAGGTTGTTTTGAAATCTTAAGGAGGCCAACATTAGGCAATTTGGCTAATCTAAAACATTAAGTGTCCAAAAAATAGTGTAATTTGACTGTTTTTAAATATTAGAGGGTTTACCATTAATGAGTTCCGAAATTAATGGTAACAGTTTGTGCTACTTGTGAAGATAAAAATAAGGTAATAAGGTTTTCTTGTGTACGTGTTACTTCTGCTACTAAGGTTTTAGAAGAGAGATACTAAGGTTAAGAGGGAATTGTATCATAATCCCTAAAAACCTTAGTATTTGTTTAACCTTAGTAGCAGCAAAAAAGCTAATCAAGTATACTACCGCCAAAGGCGGTAGCTTGATTGAGCGGCAGAGCCGCGAAATCAAGAAGGCACGATAGAGCCTTACGAGACGTCTGGCTCCACTGGCTAAGGTAATGGCGCCAGAAGATAGAACATATAAATTTTAATGGGTTAAGAAGATCCGGATAGACGCACTCTCCTCACAAGTCGCAGTTAATTTTTTTTGCTCTTTCTCTCACTGCTTCTATCGCTTCAGCGCTCCAGGATGGGAGACAGGTAATAAAATAGGAATCGTTATGCCAAAGCGGATCACTTTCCATAAGAGGAAATTGTCTCAGATAATACTGGTAAAGCGATGTCCCCGGAACAGGCGAGATAAAAACCGGCTTTACTTTTATTCCCATCGATCCCACATAATCCATCTCGTTTAGCATCTGTTGAGGAGTCTGATCCCTTAACCCTCCCATTATATACACCCCAATGTCTTTATCTGAACAATATTTTTTTATTACTCCGATCTTGTCTTCCAGATCATTGCAGCTTACCTTTGCAGAGGTATCCTGAAGGTATTTTTTATCCCCGCTTTCATAACCAAACCTGAAAGTGGTGAAGCCAGCCTCTGACATCAGGTCTAAGAGTGGTTCGGTGATAAATCGCAGATGCATGCCATTTGGAGTATGGAAACGGATCTTATATTTACGTTCGATTATTTTCCTGAGAAAAGGAATAAATACTTTCTGATGATTATAAAGCAGGGCATCATCGTAAAGGGCAAAATCGCAAACTCCGAAACTGTCGATTAAAAATTCAATCTCCCTGATGACAAGTTCTAAGGGGCGATAGTGGAAAGAGGGCTGTAATATCTTTGATGCACAATAGCTGCATCTCATCGGACATCCCAGAGAAAGCAGAACCGGGCCATGATTAATTGGCTTGCGTAACTCTTTGAAAGCAGTTAAAAAGGAGGGCTCCGGCAATTCTTTTATTTGAAGCAGAGACAGAGTACTGGGTTTGGAGAGTTCACCGGTGAAACAATTATTGTCAAAGTGACATTTGAAAAACTGCGGTATCAGCCGTGAAGCGATTCCTCCCACCACTATAGTAACTGTCGGCCATTTTTCCCTGATAATCTTTATCGTCTCAAGTACTCCCGGAGCCCAGTATGTCATCATACTGCCAACACAGATCAGATCTGGCCTCTCAGTATTTTCCAGAAATTCCCTAAACTCCCCGGTCGGTTTCCCGTAAAGCTTATACTTACGTTTAATATTGCGGTATAAGGCAGGTTTGGTAATCTCCGTGAAATTAAAACTGGCAGTTCCAAATTTCCTGGGTGATGAGCAATAGCTATGTAAACAGTTGAAATAGCTGAGTTCATGCCCGTTCCTTTGCAGTATATCCATCAGGAAATACAAGCCCAGCGGGTGCATCCATTCATCATAAAGCTTGAAATCGGTTACGTAAGGATTTATTACAAGTATTTTCATATAAGTTCGAAATATTTAGCGCCCTGATTCCCGGTTCTCTAAATCCCCAGAGGGGACTTTAGAATTCTGTAACATCACTGGGTGGAAATCCCATGGGGGTTAGGTCCTCCGGTATTGAAGTCCCCCGATGTACACAGGGGTATTTAGGAGACCAGGGGTTTAGTGGATTCTGATCTTTTTTTTAATTTGATATTCGTTACGATATTCTTTCCGAGTTCAAAGTTCAGAGGTTCAGAGAATTCAGGATCCTGATTTCTTTTACTTCGAAATTCGAAATTCTCTCTGGAGTAATATGGCTTTTAGAGGATGGGAAAAGGTAAAAATAAAAAAGGATGATGGGGAAGTGGTTGACGGGATCGCTCCGATAATCATTTCTGCCAGCAGAGCCACCGATATTCCGGCGTTTTATTCACAATGGTTTCTTGAGCGGCTTAATAAAGGTTATGTCAAATGGATCAACCCCTTTAACGGTAAGCCTCAGTATGTATCGTTTCATAAATGCCGACTTATTGTATTCTGGACAAAAAATCCATCTCCGATTATTCCTCTGTTAAACATAATTGATGAAAAAAAGATCAGATATTTTTTCCAGGTCACTCTGAATGACTACGAAAAAGAAAGGCTGGAGATCCATTTACCTTCATTGGAAAAGAGAATCAGAAGTTTCAGAAGTTTATCCGGACGGATTGGCCCGCAGAATGTTTTTTGGCGATTCGATCCGATTATTCTAACAGATACAATCACACCTGAAGAGATTCTGGGAAGAATAGAACAGGTTGGAAATCAATTGTCTGGATTCACAAAGCGGCTTACAGTCAGTTTTCTCTCCCGTTATGTTAAAGTGGACAGAAACCTCAAAAGGGCTGGTCTGGTGATAAGAGATCCTGATTCGAAGGATATTAAAAAAATCGGTGAGGGATTGAGAAAACTATCGCATAAATGGGGTATGGAGGTAATGTCCTGTGCTGAACAAATCGATATGTCAGAATATGGTATTCACAGCGGAAGCTGTATAGACCCGATAGTTGTAGCGAAGAATTTCGGTGATGATCCTGAGTTGAAAGAGTTTTTAGGCTTGAATATAGAAAGAGATTTTTTTGGCCATGAAACGTTTACTTTCAGAAGCGGTTTGAAGGACAGCGGTCAGCGCAGGTTGTGTCGCTGCCTGGTAAGCAAGGACATTGGAAGATATGATACCTGTGCGCATGGATGTATCTATTGTTATGCGAATTCTTCGGTGCAAAATACAACAAGGGATTTAGGATTTTTGACCTGAGCTCCAAACCGTATAATTCAGGGTGAAGAAGAGATCGCAGCCCACCGGTCCTGTTTTGCCAGGTAAAGAATAGACATTCTGTATCGGTTTTAGGTGGGCCGCATTTCCAGATGAGAGTGCATTATTGCATACAGAGGCTGCAATTTGATAAGCTGTTAATTTACCTCTGTACCCCCATTGTTCATTTTTAAGGAAAATCTTATCTTTTATTGGTTTGAAGCACCAAATAACAAGCTCAAATCCAGACTTTTCAGCTTTAATCATACAGGAGGATACATGCCGGAACGCTTGATAATTATCGGTTCAGGACCAGCAGGTTTGACTGCAGCAATCTATGCAGCCAGAGCCAATATGGCTCCCTTGCTTTTTGAAGGATTTCAGGAAGGTGGAATTCCAGGTGGACAGTTAATGATTACCAATATAGTGGAGAATTTTCCAGGTTTTCCCGAAGGTATACATGGCCAGAAGCTCATGGCCAATATGCGCCAGCAGGCAATCAACCATGGAACCAGAATGATTATGGAAGATGTTCTTGATGTAAACCTCCGGTCATACCCTTTCACAGTAACTACCATGAGCGAAGAGACTTACTCTGCCGAATCGTTGATAATTGCATCCGGTGCCACCGCCCGTCGTCTTCCACTGGATTCAGAAAAAAGACTTTGGGGAAGAGGCATTTCTGCATGTGCTGTTTGCGATGGCGCACTTCCGGTATTCAGAAATAGGGAACTGGCAGTGATTGGCGGTGGTGATACAGCACTGGAGGAGGCGCTGCATCTTACTCAGTTTGGATCAAAAATATACCTCATCCATCGAAGAGATGAACTTAGGGCCAGTAAAGTAATGCAGAAAAGGGTTCTTACTCATCCCAAAATACAGGTATTATGGAATAAAGTGGTGGAAGAATTTATAGGTGACAAACAGTTATCTGGCCTCAAGCTTAGGGATACTATCACTAGCGAGATTACCGAAATAACCGTTGCAGGCGCATTTGAAGCAATTGGTCATGTTCCTAACACCAATTTTCTTAAAGGCCAGTTGGAAACCGATGATATAGGATATGTGAAAACAGTACCCGGTTCCACCAGAACAAACATCGAAGGGGTTTTTGCTGCGGGAGACGTTCAGGATCACAAATTCCGCCAGGCAATTGCTGCCGCAGGCAGTGGTTGTATGGCTGCAATTGAAGCAGAGAGATGGCTTCAGGAGCGGGAAGGAATCTAAAGTTGGTAAAGCAATACTATACCTTTTTAAAGGTAGTATTGCGAACTACCAGCAATCCTTCAATTTCAAATGGGATAAACCGTTTAGCTGCCACATCAGAAGATGAATTCAAAATGTGGGCAAGCATAATCTGTACAAGACCCTGGATATTGAAGTTATATGAGGTAAGATTATTTCGAAAGGCAAGGAACGTATCATCAAAACCAACCAGAGCAATTTTTTTATCCACATGCTTCTTTAAATAATTAATGGCCATTGTAGCCATATAGTCATTGGCGCAGACCCAGGCGGAAATACTGGGAATGGATGCTGCTTTTTTAAAAAGCCTCTCCATATAGGCTTGTATTACCTCGTTTACCATCTGGGCTGTAAAATTTCCCCTGATAGAATTTAAGGTTTTGATTACCATTGAAGGCATCCCCGCTTTTGACATCAATGAGGTAATAGCTGGGAAATAGTGCTCTGCATCTTTTACCTGATCCGATAATTCACTGAAAAAACCGTAATCGTCCATAGTGCAGGGATATACACGGGCTCCATTTCCGTGTCGGTTATAAATCTCCTGAAGTCCACAGAGCCTGGCCTTTGACCAGTCAGATTTATGCAGATAAGAGATGTAGGCAATATTGGTGTGCCCCAGTTCCAGCAGATATGAAGCGACATTGCGTGCAGCATTTGATCCGGTGGCCAGTGAAAAAAGCCTTATTCCCTGATTCCGTTCTATTACATCTGACAGATGCAACTGGGAGCCTTCCTGCAGCACTGCCACAGGCTTTTTAAACTGTTCAAGCTGATTAAGTACATCCCTGTAAAGCTCGTTGGGACTCTCAGCCCACATCAGGTAACCCAGTACCGAGCTGTCCTCCCTGATCTTTGCAGACACATTCCCGTCCTGATCGATAAATCTCAGAGGGCCTTCGCTTGCAGTGTACTTAAGGATACGCAAATTTACTTTCATTCGCGAACAGAGATTTTCACATTCCCTCAAAAACTCCTCTCCCCATGGGGTTCTGGATTGCATTTCCATGTGAGGGTTCACCCAACCTACCAATACTACTGAAGAGTGATTTTTGTTTGGTGTAAATAAAACAGTTCTGTATGTTCTATGCTCAGGAGTTATTATACCTTCATTTACCAGACAATCTAAAGCTTTGCGTAGAGTCTGGTAACTGACTCCGTATTGCATTCTCATCTCTTTTAAGGATGGCATCAGGGCACCACTGATAAAAAGACCACTGAGGATATCTTTGTGAATGCGGTCCCTCAGTCCCATCCATCCATTTCGCACCAAATTCGCAGGTTCTTCTGATATCTTTTTGACTCTGGTACCACTGCCCTGAATTACCTCAAGTATGTCCTCTTCTGCAAGCAGATTAACCGCTTTCCACATGGGGACCGAGCTTACCCCGGCTGCTGCGGCAAGCTGATTTATACTGGGGAGCATATCACCTGCAATCCAGGTGTAATTATCCAGCATATTTCTTATATATGTGACCGCCTTCTTTACGGCAGGCGTGCATTTTTTTGGTTTTGTTTGAGATATCGAACTTGACATAACTAACCCACTTACAGTCTCAGTTTCAACTTCTTAGTGTATATTCTATTCAAAAGGTTTTCCCATTTATGAGTATATTGATAATATTTATTATACAACTCTTATAAGCCTTATCCAAATTTTAGTAAGGATTTCTGAAAAAACTTCTCAACCAAAGATATGTTTTAACCTAATTTCCGCAGTTGGGGTGGATGTAGTCGCATATCATATTGAATTGATAAGGCTTGAAGGTGTTGAAGGCTTTATCGACAAGGTGATAAAGTCCAAACACCTGATTGGCTTAGCAATCAATAGGTTACGCGAATGCGCCACATCCAACTGCGGAATTTAGGTTTAATTAAAATAAACGACCGGCTAAAGCAGGGATTGCTTGCTCTACTCTGAGGATTCTTTCACCAAGAGATACGACTTCAAAGCCATTGGAACAGAAAAGCTCAATTTCGTAGGGTATAAAACCACCTTCCGGACCTACTGCTAATAGTACAGGTGAGTTCAAAGAGTGGGGACAGCTAATTCCATTATAAGGATGAGCTACCAGGGCTCGGTTACCTAAAAGCAGATCAGGGATTTCATCCTGTACAAAAGGTTTGAATCTGCGGCGAATATGAATTTGAGGTGGTATGGTATCTCGTGCCTGTTCGAGTCCCTTAAAAATGTGTTGGTTGAGGTTTTCTGCCGAAAGTTCCGGGGAAGACCAGTAGCTTTTTTCCACCCTCCAGCTTTCTATGATATAAATCCTTTTTATTCCCAGCGTGGTAGCTACCTCTATAGCTTTTTTCAGACTTTTTGGTCTGGGCAGGGCCAAGATCAAAGTTAAGGGAAGAGGGGGTGGAGGAGGGCAGTCCAGTTTCACTGATAGATCGATATATGATTCTTTGATACTATTGATTTGCGCAGAACCCATCAGACCACCCAGCAGGCCTGCTTTTAACACTTGTCCTGTCGAAGCTTTGAATACCGAAATAATATGGTTCATCCGTTCTCCAGTGAGCCGGACATGTGTTTTTGAATTATCGGAAAAATCGGATTCCTGTAAAAGAATAAGGTTCATAAGGGTACAAAAAAAGAAAAATATTCAAATAGGTCATGAAATACAACAAATCGGTTTTAAATAATAAAACTTGTAACTACTCAGGTATCTAATTGAAAACAAAATTCAAAATTCCAATTCACAATTTCCAAATAGATCCCAAATTCCAATTCTCCAAATTTCAAACAGATATGGAAAAATTAAAATTTGAAATTCGAAACATGAGGAAAATGCCTGGTACTACACTACTGTTCTTTTTTTATTGGAATTTGAATAATTGGTATTTGTGATTTTCATACTGGTTTCCGTTGTTTCAAACAACTGAGTAGCCCCTAAAATTTTAAAGGAAGTTACTCAGTTTGTGGATAGACAGTTTTTTGGGGAAGCTGTACTGTTGTTTTTTTCTCTTATGATTACTTATAGTTAGATGTCATCTGGTCATTAATTCTTTTTATCCTTTAGATAGTTAAGCAGCAATTTTTATTTTATATTATCCAAAAGAATACTTGATCATATCAGTTTCGCTTTCACTATCCTGTCAGAAAAAAAGAATGGATTTCTGTCTGAGAGTTATCCAGACAAAATGCAATATAAGATAAACGATACTGATTTCTATTTAACATTTGAAAGAATTCACACTAATTATTAACTGTTGACATTTTCTTTTTTGGAGGAAATTATGTCTGAAGGCGGACTGTCAAAAAAACCTCTTCGTTGTATTGACAATGGAATTTTTCAGCGAATCTTTTATCTGGGTGCAGCCGGATGGATGATAATTAATAGGGTTGATAAGGAGATTGTTCTGATCGATCCCTGGCCAAGTTTTTCAAAAAACAGGAAAAATCAAGAGAGGAAAAAAGGGAAAGACCGGATAGAGAAACTTGTTTTGTGGTTAAGAGAGCAGATAGCACAAAAATACAGAATTACAGGGATTCTTGTTGGTCATGAGCACTACGATCACATCGGTGATATTCCTTGGATATTGTCGATGCTTATCGACAAGACTATTCCTGGAGCACCTTCAGCCAGTCCCGATCAGCTTCCCTGCATTTACTGTGATTCCAGCAGCAGAGAGAAACTGGAGGAGAGTAAATCTCCCTACATGAAATTTTGTGAGATTATGGATGGGGACATGAAATTGTTCTACGATGATGTTAGAGTCAGAGAAATGGTTGAAAAGAATATCCCCGGTTATCCCCTGACCGCCGGTAAAGCGGTCAATACCATGCAGATAGGCAAGTTCGAAGTTACTCCTTATATCTGGGATCATTCCAATACTGCAATAAGAGAAAAAGATGAATCGCCTACAGCGCTCTCGGGTAATCACCAGCGTACATCTGCTTTTCTTATAAAGCGTATCAAAGATGAGAATATGACCGAAGAGCCACGGAAAACCTTTATAGTAGGCAGTGGCGGAGAAATGCATCGGGATTATACTTCCGATGTCTGTGATACCAGAATCGATTCTGATCTTTTATTGCAGGCTGTTGCAGCAAAAGCGATCACAAATATTTTCCATTATAAAGACCATCTGTCCAGAATGGTAGATTATCAGGTACGCAATATCAGTGCAGAAAGAATCGTTTCTTGTCATTTTGAAGATTTTATAGGCCCAAGGATAACCGGGCCGGGTGAACTGGAAAAAAGGATTCATCTGGTAGAGGATTATTTTAATGAACTTAAAAACAAGCTTGCTGACAGTCAGAAATTACCGCAAGTTAACATAATGGAACGCCTCTGTTTTGAATATGATCCACACGAGATAGCGATTTAAAGGCTACACTGGAATTCTCAGCGTTTTACAAGAGATGATCCTTTTTGAGGATCATCTCTGAGTTTTTGTTGCATTGATAAGGCCGCCAGCCAGGATCATTGCCCTTTCTCTATCGGTCAATTCAACCTTTAACGAGATGGGATTTCCTCTGGTTTTATTGGTCATTATCAGCTCGTTTCCTTTGGAAAGCTGATCACGAAGATTATCTATAAGCAGCTCATCATTATGATTCAGAGTATCATAGTCCTGGGGGTTAGTTAAAATGGCAGGAATTATACCGAAATTGATAAGATTGGCTCTATGAATTCTTTCCATTGATTTTGCCACCACCATCTTTACACCCAGATACATGGGGCAGATAGCTGCGTGTTCTCTGGAGGAGCCCTGCCCGTAGGATTCACCTGCGACTATGACATTATGAATACCTTTATTACGGTTGGCCAGTGCCTGAGCAGCGAATTGAGGCGCTTCGCGTTCGAAGACAAATTCTGCATACTTGGGAATATTGGAACGATATTTTAATCGGCTTCCGGCAGGCATAATATGATCGGTAGTGATTTTATCACCCACTTTAATAGCCACCACAGCCGCAAGTTTCTGAGGACATGGATCATTGGATGGTGGATCACCGATATTGGGTCCGCGAACTATCTGTACCTTTGAGCTGTCCTTTGGAGGTTCTATTATCATGCTGTCATCGATGAGAAATTCCGATGGAATTTTTATACTGGGATAGCTGTCTTTTGAAAAGAGATCCCTGGGATCGCAAATCTTGCCACTGAGCGCGGCTGCTACCGCTGCTTCTGGAGATGTCAGATATACTTCAGCACTATTGGTACCACTACGTCCAAAGAAGTTTCTGTTTGAGGTACGCACTGATACTGCATTGGTTTTTGGAGCAAGTGAGTTTCCTATGCAGAAACCGCAAGCACTTTCCAGAATCCTGGCTCCGGAAGAGATTATATCTGCAAGAGCACCGTTACGGCTGACCATCTCCAGAACCTGCCTGGACCCACAGGCTACTCCCAAAGAAACATGGGGAGCAATTTTTTTACCTTTGAGAGCCGAAGCTACTAACATAATATCACGGTAGGAAGCGTTTGTGCAGGAACCGATCAGGACCTGGTCTACAGTCAGGGGACCAATGTCCCTGAGTGTTTTTACATTTCCCGGTGAATGGGGGCAAGCGGCACGCGGTTCAAGAGTCGAAAGATCGATTGTAATTACTCGATCATATTGGGCATCCTGATCTGCCTCGATAGCTGTAAAACATTGTGCTCTTTTCTGAGCCTTGAGAAATTCCAGGGTGATTTCATCCGATGGGAAAACCGAAGTAGTGACTCCCAGTTCAGCCCCCATATTGGTGATGGTTGAGCGTTCCGGTACAGTTAAGCTTTTTACCCCTGGACCTCCGTATTCTACGACTGCCCCTACATTACCTTTAGTAGAGAGTAATTCCAGCACTTTCAGAATGACATCTTTGGCAGATACCCATGGTTGCAGCAAGCCGGTAAGCTCAACTTTTATAACTCTGGGGTAGGTAATAAAAAATGGGCCACCTCCCATTGCCACTGCTACATCCAAACCACCTGCGCCAATTGCTATCATACCTATGCCGCCTCCGGTGGGGGTATGTGAATCACTACCCAGAAGCGTTTTTCCTGGAACACCAAAGCGTTCCAGATGAACCTGATGACAGATACCGTTTCCTGGTTTGGAGAACTTTATCCCATATTTAGCAGCGACCGTTTCCAGATATTTGTGATCATCGGCATTCTCAAAGCCATCCTGTATTGTATTGTGATCAACGTAAGAAACGGAAAGGTCGGTTTTTACTTTATCAAAACCGAGCGCCTCAAACTGCAGATATGCCATGGTTCCGGTGGCATCCTGAGTAAGAGTCTGATCGATTCTGATTCCAACCTGCTGACCGGGAACTGGATTTCCCTCTACGATATGAGAATCAAGAATTTTTTGAACAATATTTTTCCCCATTTTAATCATTAACCCTTCTAAG
>CAYYNL010000155.1:0-10558 GCA_964472925.1 uncultured Fibrobacter sp.
CCTTTCTGCATCAATATCTTACGGTTCTTCATCGTCACCTACTGCGGTTTTTAGGTTTAAGGTGTGAAGGTTTTATCAACAAGGTGATAAAGTCGAAACTATGCGCTTCATCCAGCTGCGGAATTTAGGTTAAATTCATCCGCTGCTTTTTTCTATCATAATATTTACTTTTTCTTTTAAACCTGCGATAATATGAAAATGTCAGAACTTTTTCAAAAGTTCATCCTCTATTAATACTAAATTTTAATTACCTGAATCGGACGGATTCTTTGTACGTGTATCGGCCCGATTCTGGTCTTAAAAAAGTCATCTAACCCCTTAGCCAAAAGGTACCTTATGCGAATAAACAGGTGTTTTTTTTCTTTGATATTTCATTGCTGGGCAATATCGACCGGTGCACAGCAATACCAGGGTATTGTTTATGGATTGGGATCTTCCCAACCGGTTAAAGGGGTACTGGTTTCTCTGGGACACTCGCAAATAAGGACCTGGACCGATAATGAGGGTAGATTCGTTTTGGATTCCAATACAATCGGTATAATTAAAAGTTCCAGCAGAACTGATCAGATAAGAGTGTACTGGAACCACCGCAGTGCACTTATAAATCTCCAGAATGCTTCAACTATTAACAAGATAAGCATATATGATCTGAATGGAAGAGCGGTGTTTCAGTCGGATTTGAATTCAGGAAGCAGAAGCATTAAAGTTCCTTTGATGGCCAAAGGTGTTTATCTTTTGCGACTTGGTGAAATTAATGGTGCTTATCACAATTTTAAAGTAAATGCCAGCATGCCATCGGCCATATTGACTTTAAATAAAAGTATTTCTTTTCAGAAACGATCATCAGCTTCTCAACCAGTTAAACTCCTTTTCCGTCATGATGACTACTTTCCACTTGACTATGAGGTCAACGATCCGCAAAAAAATATAGTGGTAACTTTGGAAGATGATCCCAGAGGTTTACTGTTTAATCCCAATGAAGTGTCCTCTTTCGATTTTTCCATCTCCAAAGAAGATTCTCTTCTGATGGAAAAAGAGATTCTGGAGGAGCTCTACAGAGCAGCCCAGCTTTCTTTTAATGGACAGAATTTAGGGCTGGTGGGTTTGAGGTACAAGGGCTCCGATTATTCTCTTGGCAACTGTTTTGATACGGTAACCGGTGAACGTTATGACAAACAGATATGCAGAAAAATTTCTTTGAAGGTTAAGTTCAATAAGTTTGAGGATAAATTACGACTTTACGAAATGAAAGAACTGAACCTGCACTCGATGTCTGGCGATGATACTAAAATGCATGATATGCTCTCTTATAAAATGTTTAGGGATATGGGAATTTACAGTCCACGCACTTCTTATGCAAAAGTCAGTATCAATGGAGTTTTTCAAGGGGTATTTGTAGCTGTTGAGGAGATAGATGGTCGATTTACTAAGTCAAGATGGCCCAAAGCCGGGGATGGTAATCTTTACAAAGAAGTTTGGCCGGTCAGTAATACACTGGGTTATTATTTTGAAAACTTAAAGACCAATAATGATGATCTAGACAGTACAAAAGTTGTCAGAATGGTGAATTTTTACAATGCTGTAAATACTTCAACCCCGGAAACATTTATTGAAAAGGTGAGTCCATTTATAGATTTTAACTATTGGATCAGATATATGGCTGTTGACCGGGCCATTAAAAACTGGGACGGAATCACCGGTTGGTATTCAGGTGAGAATTTCCTGCTGAATCATAATTTTTTCCTCTATGAAGAAGAGAGAGCCGATGGAAAGGTGTGGATTATCCCCTGGGACCTGGATAATACTTTTCAGCGAAGTGACCCTTTTATTGACGATGCAGATATCCCCAATTGGAATCAGAAAGCTCAAAGTTGTGAACCTGTGGCAGTTTTCGGGGCAACTTCCTGGGTTATACCTTCCAATTGCGATAAATTTACCGCCTTGATCGCTGATAATTACTGGACTGAATTTGTAAAGATAGGCAACGAACTGTTAAAGAAGGTTTATGTTCCGGATAATCTGATAAAAAGAGTGGATAATTATACTTCTGCTATCGATACCTTGATCAAAAAAGATCCACATGTAAACTATAATGTCTGGAAAAACGAGGTAAATGTCCTTAAAAAAAACATCATATCATTGCATAACCGTTTCTATGAATATGTGAACCAGATTCAGGATAATCCGGACACCTCAGACTATTCCACACCTTTTTCTGGAAATGGAAAACTGGTTATTGATAGAACTAATAATTTTGAGTTTACACCTGAAGGAACTGATTATTTACATAAATTTTTGTACTATTCTGAAGGTTCAACAGCAAAGGTCGTTCATTCTGTAGAAAATCCAATATGGGGGACTGCCGATATACTCTTATCTTTTGTAATGGTACCAATAGAAGACCAAATTCAATATTCTGAATGGGTCAAAACCAAATTAAAGGCAGTATCAAAAACTGATATTCGGGATTGTAAGGAGATCAGGGTTCATCTCAGCGCTGACAGACAACGGTATCTTTGGGTAAGTTTGAACAGCTCTGCTTCAGAAAATTACGGGTGGGCTGTTTATGTAAATGATTATCCGAAAATGTATCGCTTTAGAATGGATGAAATCAGTTATCCAACATGGGATGAAAATGGAGATCCAGGTGTACTGGAAACCGTTTTGAAGGAATGCACTGGGCTTTGTTTTTCTCCTTCTGCAGCTTTTGACAGCCAAGGTGAATTATCTAATGGTCCGGATACCGGTTTTTTAAGGATAGATAATATAAAGTTTGTATTTTAGGTTAAAAAACAGCAAGAGTGCAGATGAAGTTATTTTGTGAGCTACTTTCCCCTCATTTTTAACTTAATATAGTATCGATTTAACTTTTATAATAAACCTGATTTCAGATTTCTATTTAAAAATTAACCAAAGGGAATTATTACACCTGCCCTGACTAGTAGCTAACCCATTGCAATAAAAGGGTGCTTTATCGTATAATTCTATCTGACTCACATAATCTGATTATTATATAAGAGTGAAACACCAATTGCATTTTTATATGGGATCTGATCAGGTTTTCTGGGTTACATACTGTTTCTGTGTAGAAGGTTTTGCAGGAGGAGAATGTATGCAGATACCAAAAGGCAGACGAAAACCAAAACTTAGAGAAAAAAAATGCGCTTATCAGGGCTGTGAAAATACTTTCTATGGAATTCATGCCGCAAAATACTGTAATGTACACCGTGATCCAGCTTCCAGGCCAAAAGAAAAGCCTCCGGTTCCGGATGTTACAGTCAATAACATGGTTATCGAGCACTCATATACTGCAGTTCAGTCTTTGATGGTCAAATGTGCCCTTGAAGGATGTAACAATCAGTTCGAAATAAAGGTATATCCAAAGCAGTATGTTTATCCTAAATATTGTCCAGAGCACAGAAATGAACAGAAACGCCATAATCATCTGGAAATGATGAAAAAATCAGACTTATTTACCTGAAGGCCTGTCAAAACCACCTGATACACCCGGATTGTATTTCTGTAATCCTCCAACTATTTTAACCTGATTCGGATAACAAAAAAACATCCGAATCAGGAAAAAATAGACAATTGAAAACAGGTAATTCTGAAAGGAATGATAGATGGGATATCCTGTGGTTTTGACTTGTGATCGTACAATGGCCAGTGAATATCACGGTCTGATGTTTTTAGGGTTCAGTGCCTGTATTCCTCAGGGGACAATTCCTGACTGGATTTATTACCCGCTTTTCTGTCCCAGTGCACCTGTTAGAAAAAACGGAAGTTTGATTTACGCAAATTGCGGCATGAGACGCATAGAATCCGCTCTTCTGTCCTGCGGTTTCAGTCCCGAAGACATAATCGTGGCTCATCCTGATTATCTTGATAAAGTCGTCGACTCTTCTACCAGAATACTATCTGTAAGTTCAAATGATCCTTTGGGTATAGGACCAGCCACAACTACCTTTGGAGACCTTTGGGGAGGTGAGGCCCGCATGGCTCATAAACTGCGCGAACTTCTTCATCACAAGGCTGTTCTGCGCCATAAACCAGTTATTTTTCTGGGAGGACCTGGAGCCTGGCAGGTAGCTGAAAATCCTGACAAACGTAAAGAACTGGGAATCGATTGTGTCGTGGTTGGTGAAGGGGATGTGACTGCACCAATACTGTTCAGGTCGGTACTGGATGGAAAAAGAGAAGAGATTCCGGATGTGGTATATGGAGATGTGGCTGCTGTGGAGAAAATAAGGTCAATAGCCGGAGGCACTATCATTGGACTGATAGAGGTGACCAGGGGATGCGCGAGAAGTTGTGCTTTCTGTGCTCCATCGGTAAGAAAAGTGAGATCTTTGCCAATGAAAATGATCCTCGATGATGTCCGGGTAAATATCGAAGCAGGAAATGACGGAGTGATTCTTCATGGTGAAGACATGCTTCTTTATCAATCGGACGGTCTCTCTATCAATTCTGCTGCAGTTATTGATTTAATACGCGAAGTGTACAGTGTTCCGGGAGTCAATTTCATAGGTATCAGTCATGTTTCTCTTTCTTCTATAGTCAGCTCACCCCAGACCATAAAAAAAATGGCAGAGATTCTTGAGCTTGGAACTCCCAATCACCCGGTAAACTATTACCAGGTAGGTATCGAAAGTGGCAGCCCTGCTCTGATTGGTAAATTAATGAAGGGTAAAGTATATCCTTTTAAACCTGAAGAGTGGCCTGATGTGGTGCGTAAAGGTTTTCGGATCAGCCATGAAAATCATTTTGTCTGTTGTGCCACCATAATTCTGGGACTTCCCGGGGAAACCCCTGAAGATGTCAAAATTACTACTGATCTGGTAAAATCACTTTACCCCTACCAAAGTGTGATAATTCCTCTTTTTTTCACTCCCATGCAGACTACCCGTTTACAGGACCAGAAACCTTTTTCCAAAAAGGACCTTACACCATTGCATGATGATTTACTGGCTGCCTGCTGGGAACATAATGCCAAATGGTTCCCGGAGTTATGGAAATATTACGGAAGAAATGAGAATTTGATTCTTCGCAAATCGGTGGATTTTTTCCTTAAGCACGGGATCCGGTTTTTTCTGAACCGGATGCGTAAAGATGCTGCAAAACGTAATATGTCATATAAATAAACAGAATCTATTTACTATCACCTTCTCAATTTGAAAGCAGTGTGAGTAAATTTATCAAAAAAAGGGGATATTTTATATCGATTGGGTTTTTGTATGGTTATTTCAAATCTGTTAAGCGTTTCAGGGGAAAAAGACAATTTCAGAAATGATTTACGGAATTGTTTCGCTTGTATCAGCAAAAGCCTGTATCGGAATCAGGATTTGCAATAAAAATTATTTTTAAGCTGTATCAGATGATTTGGAAATGAGAGAATTTTAGATACATGTCTACTGCGAGAAAGCAAAAGTTTATAAATATATTTTTTTTGGTTTTACCTTTTTTAATTGCCGCACTGGTTTTACTAAGTCTAAACGTACGCCCAGTCGAAATTATACCTGGTTCTTCGATAAAATTTTATGCATACAGCGATACTGCAGAACAGGGGAATTCTGTCATAGATTATTTCAGACAGGATTCTTCGCTGCTTTTTGGTTACACATTACGAAGCGGGTATGCTTATCCTTATGCTGGATTTACAGCTGTTCCGGAAAAAAGCCGTTTTTATGATTTTCATAAATTTAACCGATTTCTTATTACATGCAAAACATCGAGCTCAAATTCTTTTCGAATCTATTTTCATACATATGAGGATTCTATAACCAAATCCGGGGTAGCTATAAGTGAAAGATATAACGGAGTTCAGATTCCGACCGAAAGGAATTTAAAGACCTGTGTTTTTTCATTTTCCCAATTAGTTACACCTGAATGGTGGTATCAAAGAAACAATGTTTTTCCATTGCCTGATAAGAGCGACTATTCCAGAGTCACTGCTATCGATTTTAATAATGGAGTTTCAACCGAAAAAGATATACCTGACACATTGACAATTACAGAACTGAAAATTTATAGAGATATCCGGTTGGACATTCTGAAGGTTACCATAGCTATTTTATCGTATTTCCTTGTCTTTTTTATCATTTGGTATTGGAATAATCGCAAAGAAAAACTAAACCAAAATAGTATTATAAAAATTATCCCCTATCAAAAGATAGAGATGTCTAATAGTTCTGATGAGGAATCAGAAAAAGTAGTTTCTTACCTGGGAAATAATTTTAATGACCCAGATATCTCCATAAACAAAATCGCTAAATCCACAGGAATCTCCTCTTACAAGGTTCCTGTGGTTATACAGAATGTCTTCAAATGTTCTTTTAAAGAGTATTTAAACAAAATCAGAATCGAAGAAGCAATGCGCTTACTTTCAGAGACAGACCGTCAGGTAACAGAAATATCATTCTCCGTAGGGTATAACAGTTTGTCTCATTTTTGTCGTCTGTTCAAAGACATAACTGGAAAGACTCCCAGGGAATTTAGAGAAACCTCAAAGAAAACAGTATCTAAAGAATAAGACTGCAGATTGAATTCAGTCATCCTCCCTTGAACCTAAAAATCGCAGTAGGTGACGATGAAGAACCGTAAGATATTGATGCAGAAAGGACTGAAAGTCTTTATGCGCAATAGATTACCTGTTATCCGCGTCAATCTACTGCAATTTTTAGGTTGAATAAATCAAACTCAAAATTACCTGTCTTAAAAAAAATCAATTCATTTCCAAATAATGAAAAGACCAAAATTACTAAAACTGCTATTTTTCCAGATAGGAAATTTTCAGATCAGGATAAATAATAAAGATTCTTTATCCGGTTTCGAAAAACAAGCATCTGTATTTTAACTTTCAATATCTGGAGATGAATATGAGTTATGAAAGGATAACCGCACTTCTTCTTTTTCTATCTTTTCTTACAAATGTCATAGGGCAGTCTGTTAATCCAAATTCCGGGAGTTTGGATACTATTGCAGTTTACGGATTCAGTCAGAATGGCTGCGGATCCAAGGCTGATCAGCAGATAATAGATTTTCATCCGGATGTTAGCATACGTGCCTGGTCCAAATGGGGAAACGATGGCGTTCTTGCTGACGATTTTAATAAAACCGCAATTAATAAATACAAGCAGAGCGGGTTACGCTTAATTGGTGGTCTGACTGCTACTGTTTATTTCTTCTCTGAGGCGGCAGATTCTGCCGAATTTCTTGATATGGTCAGCCGTGATGCCGATAATAAACTGGTACCGCATTCTGAAATTGTAACCGATGCATATCGGGGTAATATGGCCAATCCAAAATTCCGTCAATATATAATTAATCTTGCCAAGGCTCAGATAGATGCTGGTGTGGATGGGATTTTCTTTGATGAAGCCAATGCAGGGCTATCTGGTAACAGGTATGATGGAAATGAAGGATTTGATGATTATCATCTGAAGGATTTTAACCGTTATCTTGCAGAAAAGTATCCAAATTTTACATTTGAGCAGTGGAACAGAACATTTAAAATGGATTCCACAAATTTCATTAATACTAAAATGCCACTTGATGATCTTGAAAGAAATTTTAACTACAGAGCCTATCTGAAGAAACACGGATGGAATACATCGCCATTATCATCTGAAAACCCATTAGCCGATGAATGGGGCAGTTCGGTTCAAAACAGGCCGGGTATACAGAGAAGTTCATTTCTTGATAAATATAGTATAGATATTTATTGGAAAGAGATTGTAACTGAAGTCAGGGAATATGCCCGTAAAACTTATGGAAAAGAGGTTATCATAACTTCTAATGGAATTTTCCCCTATGTGGATTTCAATGCAGTAGGTCTCTATAATTATAATGTTGATGACAATGGAAATGAAGCAGATTACGTACCGGTTAATAATGACAGTAGTCTTAACGGAGCATTCTCATTAAATAAAATATTCAGAACCTTATATAAACGAAATATAACAATATCGGGTAGTGTACCATGTGTGCTTTTTTTAGATTGGCCTACAACTATGATGAACCTTTATTATAACTTCAGTCCTTCCCAAAAAATGGATTACTGGAGAATTTATGCTGCAGAGGCGTATGCTCACGGACTGTTTTTTACTTTTCATATTAAGACATCTATGCCCGATGATCCTTCAGCAAAAAAATCGGGCATTTTAGATTCTCTGATTGCTTATGCAGAATTTTATAAGAAAAATCGTGAATTGTTTACAAAGGCTGTTCTTACAGATACAACTGCATGCACATCAGTAGATAAAATTACCACTAGTATCACATATCAGGCGCATAAAGAGAGATATCTGTTGCATCTTGTAAATCATAATTATAATAATGAAATTAAACCTCAGAAAAATGTGACAGTTACCATTCCGTCAGAAATACCTGTAAAAAGGATTCGCGCCTTCTCTCCGGATAAGGATATGAGTGCTTCTTTATCGATTAAAAATACAGACGGAGTAACAACATGTACAATCGACACTCTTTTTTTCTATACCGTTCTTTCACTGGAGTTTGGAGAATCTGCTGACACAAAATCTAAACACTGCTCAAAAAACGAATTGAAAAATTTGAAAAACAGCTATGAGATGTATAATCTGCAAGGGAAGCGGATTTCAGTTGCAAAGCAGAACTCCTGCGGTATTTATATAAAAAAAACAATTGCAGATGGAGTAAAGAAAACTGCTTTAATGGTAAGGTGAACAAATGGATACCACCACATCGGTGGTATCCTGTAACAAATAAAATTAATTCTTTACGATTTCAACTCTGCGATTTTTTGCCCTGCCATCTTCGGTTTTATTGTCAGCGACCGGTTTTTCCTGGCCCCATCCTTTAACAGTGAGCCTTGATTTGTCGATTCCTTTTGCAGTAAGAGCATTCATTACTGCTTCTGCTCTTGATAGTGAAAGTTTTTTATTGCTCTCTGGAGTTCCGACATTATCGGTATGACCTTCGATACTAACCTTTAATCCTTTGTTAGTATTAAGGAGGTTAAAAAGTTGATCCATAAGCGGTTGAGATTCCGGTTTGATAGTTGATTTTCCTGTATCGAACAGTATGTTCAGGGCTATAAAACCTGCAGAATTGAGAGCTTTTAACATATCATTGGCTTTTATAACCTGTTCCATTAGTTGTTTTTCGATGAAAACAAGCGCATATTCCGGCCCATCCGCTTTAATTTCCACCCACACTTCATTGTTATTTTTACTTACTTTTGCAGTGATAAAGCTATAAGAATTATTGGTTTCGACGACCTTAGCCACAATAGTAGCACCTATTTCATTAAGGGCATTTTCAAAGTTTCTGAATATTTCAAGAGCAGATGGTTCCTCTTCGCCATCTTTAATAGCATAGGTATATTGGAAAAATTTTCCTTCAACTGTCTGGGTCTTTGCGTTTTCATCGAGACTGCTTTCAATGGTAAAAGTGTATGCATTAAATCTCTTTTTTTCGCATTCCTTTATAAAAAAACCCGGCATACGGTTAAACATGGGATGATCAGTACAGTTTTCAGCATCTTCGTTCTGAGCTTTGGCTGAAAAAATCATTATCGGTAATAAAGACAGAAATGCAACTGATTTTAGATTCATTTTAAATCCTTTTAAAATTGTGAATAATAAATAGATTACCTGTGGATTTTTCTGATATTTGGGGGTTTCTATGAAAAAAAAGAAATTCATTTGGTAATAATTATAAAAATCATGCATAAATATGTCAAAAATAATTATTTATTATTAGCAAATAAATAGTTCTCATTTCAAGGGACTTAATTGTCAAAATTATGGTTAATAATCCGATCGTCTGGTCCAAAGAAGTGCAAATTTTTAGAAATTTCGCTTTATTCCTTGCTGACTTCACGGGTTAACAGTCCGCTATTGGAAACCATGACATGAAAGACCGCCCCCTTTTGCGCAGAAATAAATGTGGCGGATCCATATTGCGCATCAAGTAAAGGTTTGAGTGCCAAAAAACGTTTGCGCAGTGTGTACATATCGATAATCTTTCCTTTTCCCAGAGAATAGACTGACCGTGGTTTTTCATGTTCATCGGAAATTGAGTTGTAGCGGCCTCCGATACGGTCGAGTCTATAGCTGGTATGGATTCCGATCCGATTGAGAATGGGATTCCACTTTAAAATGTGTGCATCGATGTAAAGCATATCACCTGATATACCATATTCAGCACTGCTGCTGTCAGGAAAGATGACACTGGCAATAAACTGTTGCTTCCCTTGTGGCTTTACAGTAATTACTGCTGCCAGTGTTTCTTTAGAAAAAGAGCTGTAAGAATAATTAGCTATCAGAATCAAACCTGAGACTGCAGTGATCAGTAAACAGAATAGCATAGACAAAGTATTCTTTAACACTCGTATGAGCCTGAATTTTTTTAGGTTTCTGACAGCAGCAAAAAGAAACAGAACACCGGCAACAAAGGAAATGACTGAAATAATAAAGATTGGATTTTGCAACATGTTTTATCCATAAAAGGAGGTTTTTACTGAAATCAATTAATATGCAATCAAATATAACAAAAATTCATCCCCACAAATATGTCC
>CAYYNL010000156.1:0-10539 GCA_964472925.1 uncultured Fibrobacter sp.
TTATGTAAAGACACTTTTGTGGAAATCGACCAATTTTGAACAGAAACTAATTAATTGCCGGAATGATAATGTGTGAGGTTTAAATATGGTTGAAGCTGTTAAAATCTGGAATGAACCCAACAACCTATCCCATTGGGATTTTACGATTGATTCGGAGTGGAAGGAATTTTCCAGAATGGCAATGCTTGCAGCTATAAAGATAAAAGAAACAAATCCGGATTTGACGGTGGTGATGGGTGGAATTTCGCCGATAGATCCAAGGTTTGTTTTGCTGCTTAAAAGCTATGGATTGCTTGAATATTTTGATGCGATTGCGGTTCATGGATTTCCTTTGGACTGGAACCATTGGCAAATTGACGAGTGGCCAAAAAAAATAGAGGAGATTCAATCGGTGTGCAGTCTTCCGGTTTGGGTTACAGAAGTTGGTGCTTCATCATTTGGCGCAGATGAGGTGCAGACATTTGGTTTAAAGCGAACTTTGCAGCTTTTGGATGGGAAAGTGGAGAGAATTTACTGGTACAGCCTTTTGGATCTTCCTGCAACATGGGAAGCTACTACCCGACACAAAGAGAGCGAAGGAAGTTCTTATTATCGTCATTTTTATATGGGGTTAATACGTGCAGATGGTACTCCAAAACCTGCGCTTGAGCATTTTGATCCGAAAATGGGAATATGTCAATGGTTTCATTTCAGAGATCATAGATTGGAAATGGCGGTTGATTGGTTAAGGAAACTAAAAGTCAAAAAATTGAGAACTGGAATAAGCTGGGCTGACTGGCACAGGCCCGATGCATGTGCCTGGTTTGATTATCAGATGGAAAAACTGCAGGAGTTCGATACTACCATAACTCTCTGTTTCACACCACCATCCAGGGGTAAAGTTTCTTCTATAACCAGTCCGCCAATGGAACCGGCAGAGTTTGCAGATTTTGCAACTGAAGTGATAAAGCGATATACGATAGTCAAAGAATGCACTGGAAAGTAGGGACAATAGAAATCTGAGACGGTGTTTTTAAGCAAACTTCACTGCAGGTAGCGCCAACTTATTAAGTGGTAAGAGAGGATTACAATTAATGGATGTTTATGAGATGATAAGAAAATGAAAACTACCGTATACCTTATAAGGCATGGTGATATCGAATGTGCAGACAGAATTCCGGGAAGGATGGCCGGGATGCATCTAAGCAGTAATGGCAGAAGACAGGCAAGTCAATTAGCAGTTTTTTTTAAGAATAGAAGACTTGACGCAATTTATTCCAGCCCGATGGAAAGAGCTGTTGAAACGGCTGCTTTATTGGCTAAAGAGAAAAGATTACAAGTACAGATATGTGATGCTTTTAATGAGATTGAATTCGGAAAATGGACAAATAGGGAGTTTGTCGCGCTTGAATCGGATTTCGCATGGAAACAGTTTCATTTTTTCAGAAATGGAGCAGTTATTCCTGATGGAGAGTTGATGATTGAGGTTCAGTCACGTATGATTGGTCAATTGCAGATATTAAAAGAAAAACATAAGGGACAGTCCTTTGCGATTTTCAGTCATAACGATCCGATAAAGTCGGTAATAGCATTTTATAGTGGAATTTCTCTTGATCTTTTTCTTCGGCTTACAATCGATACTGGTTCAGTCAGCACTTTACAATATGACAATGAGATATGTAATATAACCATGATTAACATAACAGGTGATTTTAAGGCATATTGGGAGCGAGTATGAAAATTGTCATATTCGGGTTATCTATAAGTTCTTCATGGGGAAATGGTCATGCTACAATATGGAGAGGACTTATATCTGCATTGACCAAAATGGATCATCGGGTAATATTTTTTGAAAAGGATGTGGATTATTATGCTAGTAATCGTGATTTTGAGAAATGCAATGGTTTAAAACTGGTTTTATATGAGAATTGGGACCAGATACAAAACGAGGCAAAAGAATGTGTCAGAGGGGCAGATGTTTCCATAGTCACTTCATACTGTCCTGATGCGATTAATGCTTGTACAGTATTAAATAATGGAAGTGGGTTAAAGGTTTTTTATGATCTTGATACGCCGGTTACTCTCAGTAACATTGAAAGCGGTAAATGGCCTTTCTATATACCTCGAAATGGATTAGGTCAGTTTGATTTGGTGTTAAGTTACACTGGAGGAGGAGCAATTAAGAAGATTAAAGAGATTCTGGGTGCGAGGCTGGCAATTCCA
Organism: uncultured Fibrobacter sp.; assembly: GCA_964472925.1. Classification (GTDB taxonomy): domain Bacteria; phylum Fibrobacterota; class Chitinivibrionia; order Chitinivibrionales; family Chitinispirillaceae; genus JAAYPC01. The sequence goes on from CAYYNL010000156.1 coordinate 2,203, forward strand.
CTTTATGGAAGTGCAGACCCACAGCTTCACTTTCCAACCTGCAGAATGGACAAATACTCCAGTGATCTTTCATACCTTGGAACTTATGCTGAGGATCGACAGAGAAAACTTGAGGAATTGTTTATCAAGCCTGCAGCAATCTTAAAAAGAAAACAATTTATTTTAGCTGGGGCTCAATATCCCGATAGTGTCAAGCTAAGCAGCAATATTACTTATTTACCCCATGTCGCTCCGCCTGAGCATTCCTGTTTTTATTGCTCCAGCAGTTTTACCTTGAATATAACCAGAGCTGCAATGGCAGTGATGGGCTATTGTGCATCAGGAAGACTTTTTGAAGCCGCTTTATGTGAAGTACCTGTTTTAAGTGATAGTTGGGAAGGAATGGAAACGTTCTTTAATCCGGGCGAAGAGATTATTCTGGTTGATTCTGCTAAAGATGTGATTAATGCTTTAGAAATGCCGCTAAAGGAACGGCAAATAATAGCAAAAGCGGCAAGAAGAAGGGTTTTGAGAGAACATACTGCTGAAAAAAGGGCTCAGGAATTGATTGCTATTATTAAAGGAGTCTAAGGGAGTCCGATTATGGCTACATATTGGGGCATAATACCATCTGCAGGTTGCGGATCAAGAATTCAGCCTTTAGCTTTTTCAAAGGAACTTCTTCCAGTGGGAAGTTTAATATCCAATAATATTGAACGGCCACGGGCTGTAAGTGAATATCTGATAGAAAGAATGAAAATTGCTGGTGTTACAAATATATGCATCGTTATTTCACCAGCAAAAAGTGATATACTCAAATATTATGGAAACGGTACAGAAGGTATGCACTTTTGTTATACTGTTCAGCAAAATCCCGGTGGGCTTTGTGACGCTATTTTTTGTGCTTTGCCACTTATAAAAAATTCTGATCAGGTTATAGTAGGACTTCCCGACACAATCTGGTTTCCAGCAGATAGTCTTTTGGTTCTTCCTGACAATCAGTTCTCATTTTTATTATTTCCGGTAGACAAACCATATCTGTACGATGCAGTTGAGACTGATGAGAATAAACGGGTAAAATACATATATGTTAAAAACATGGGGGTTAAAGAAAAATGGATATGGGGTGCCTTTAAAATGCCAGGTTCTGTTCTGTATGATTTGTATAGACTATGGTGCTGTGAAGGACGGGGGGATGAGTATTTTGGAACATTGGTAAATGCTTATCTGGACAATGGAGGAACTGCTTTTGCCTACAAGACCGGTAGTGCATATGTAGATGTAGGTACGATCGGTGGGTATCGTGATGCAATACAAATGTTAGTAAATTCCAACAAAATGTTGTAATTACTAAGGTATCTGTTAAAAAAAAGTCAAGTACAAGCGCCAAAAGGCGGCAGTACTTGATTGAGCGGCAACGCCCCGAATGCAAGAAGGCACGATAGTGCCTATACTAGACATCTGGCTCCACTGTCTTAGCCAGTAGTTTCCTGAAAGCCAGAAATGAATTATAAGTCAAAAAAGTAAAGGCTATTATCAAAACAATACCTGATCAGAAATAATATTCATAAAAATATCGATACTGTTCAGTTATTAATCATATTAGGAAAGATCATTTGATAAAATCAATTAATCATGAAAAAAAAACTTGAATTATTGGAGAGCATTTGTAATAAAACCCCCTGTAGTGTATTAGATATACCTTGTGTCATTCTTTTTTGTGCACATCCTGACGATGAAGTTTTGGGTTCAGCATCATTAATACAGTATTTGAAAGATAATCTGAAGGTAGTTACTGTGACCGATGGGGCACCCAAAAATATGGATGATGCAATTGCTGCAGGTTTTTGTTCACGAGAGGCATATTCAAAAGCCAGATTTCAGGAGCAGTTAAATGCCATGTATAGTGCTGGGATCACCGAGGCCCAGGTTTATCAACTGGGTTTTATAGATCAACAAGCTTCTTACCAGATGGGGGCGGTAACTCATAAAATTCTGGAAATACTGCAGAGTTGTAAACCTGAAATTGTTCTTACACACGCCTATGAAGGAGGGCACCCAGACCATGATACAACTGCATTTGCAGTATGGGCAGCAGTAGAGATGTTAAAAAAAAGTCAGGGCAATGCTCCAGAGGTGGTTGAGTTTGCCTGCTATCATGGTAATGGAAGTTCAGAGTTGGTTTATTATCAGTTTATAGATTATCCGCAGATTCCGGTGTGGTCGGTTCAACTGGATCAGGGGCAGATAGAATATAAAAAGAAACTGATTAAGTATTACACATCTCAATGGAAGACTCTGGAAAGTTTTCCTCTTACTGTAGAACGTTTTCGCAGGGCTCCATTATATAACTTTGAAAAACCTCCACATCAGGGAGTTTTACTTTACGAGTTTTATGATTGGGGGATGAGTGCCAGCAATTGGAATCAACTTGCGGCTGAAACAATTCGTTTACTCAAGTTGAACGAAGGACATGAATAAAAGGACCATTCTTAATGTAGCATTTCCCTTTGCAAAAGTTACAGAGAAAACTGCGGGGGGGGCTGAGCAGGTATTGAAAGTACTTGATAATGCCATAACTGAATCTGGAAACAAGTCTGTTGTACTTGCTCAAAGAGGATCTTCTGTAAGTGGTGAGTTGATAGAAATTGATAGTGAATGTTTAATCATAGATGAACTAAACAAAAAAGAAATATACAAAAAATATCGTTTGGCGCTTACTGACATCATAAGAAATAAGAAGATCGATCTCGTTCATTTTCATGGATTAGATTATTTTGAGTATATTCCGTCAGGACACTTTTCTTCTTTAGTTACATTGCATCTTCCGGTGAATTGGTATAAAGACGAATGCTTTTCTATCAGAGGCGTTAATTTTAATTGTGTTTCACACTTTCAGTATGATAATTGCAAAAAAAGAATAAAGGGACCTCTTTCTTTTATAGAAAATGGAGTAAATATACCGGAGAAGCTTCCTTACAGAAAAGATGGAAAATACACCTTATCTGTTGGAAGAATATGTCCTGAAAAAGGATTTCACCTGGCAATTGAGGCATCCAGAAGAGTTAAAGTTCCTTTTGTTCTGGCAGGGAAAGTGTATCCATATAAAGAACATATCGATTATTTTCAAAAGAAAATTCAGTCTGCAATTGTCAGTAAAGATTGTTTGTTTGTTGGTGAAGTAGGAAAAACTGAAAAGGAGAGACTTTTCAAACAGGCACAATGTCTTTTGATACCCAGTTTGGTGGATGAAACCAGTTCTCTTGTGGCAATGGAGGCTATGGCTTTTGGAGTACCGGTTATTGCATTCAGGGCTGGTGCTTTAAATGAAATAATAAGAAATGGGGAAAACGGATATCTGGTCGATGATGAAAAAGAAATGGCAGAAGCGATTCTGGAGATTGATAAAATTGATTCAGCCAGATGTTATAGCATTGCCAAGGAAAAATATTCGGTTACTCGCATGACTTCACAATATTTACAATTGTATGAAAAAATTATTGAAGGCTAAAGCGGAAATTAGGGGCGGCCTGGCCCAGCAGGCTAATTCATCTTGGCCATATAAGATCGCTTATATCAAAAATGACAGTGCTCTGTAAATATAAAAAAAGGATACTATGTGAAAGTCGTTGCAGAAGAAATAAATGAATCTGGTCTGGAAAGAATAATTCCTGCCTGGACTGAGCTTTGCAACCGATGCCGCTTGACTACACCGTTTCAGTTTCCACATTGGATTATGCCATGGTGGAAGAATTTGGGCGGTGGAAATTTAAGAGCGGTTATTTTTAATGATGGATATTTTTTGGCAGGAATTGCTCTTTTTTTCATATATGAAAATGAATTTGGTAAAAGAAAACTTTGCTTTATTGGTACAGGAATAACCGATTATTTGGATATAGTTGTATTCCCTGGATATGAGGAGATCGTTTTTAGTTCTTTAATGCAATATTTGAATGATATCAGTTTACAATGGGATGAATGTGATCTGCAGGATATTCCAGAAAGCAGTATTCTTCTTCATTGCGATTATCCGGATATGTTTGTGGTTGAGAGAAGTGATTGTAATATTTGTTCTCATCTTGATCTGCCATCCAATAAAGATTTATTAAGAACCAGTTTACCTAAAAAACTCAGGAAAAATCTGTCACGTGTCGCCAGGTTATTAAGCAGCAATGGAGGATATCATCTGAAAATTGCAGATGAGAGTAATGTTGAATCATTTCTTCAGCGATTGTTTGATTTGCATCAAGCCAGATGGTCCAGTAAGAATCAGAAGGGAGTACTTTGCAACGATAATTTAAAGAGATTTCATATACATGCAGCATCGGGGCTGATTAAAGATGGATTATTAAGAATCTATGAAATGAAGTTTTGTCAGAAATCGATTGCCATTTATTATGCTCTGACACATAAAAACAGGGTATACGCATATCTGGGAGGTTTTGATCCATCAATGGAGCAGTATAGCCCTGGTACATTATTACTTTATCATATGGTTGAGGACTCGATAAAAAGAGGTGCAGAGTATTTTGACTTTTTACGTGGAAATGAAATATACAAGAGTTATTGGCGACCTGTGTATTCAATTAATTCCAGAATACAGATAAGAAAAAGGGATAACCGATGACCACATTTATGCTGATTCGCCATGGACATTGTGATCCTGTTGGGAAATATATAGCGGGAAGAAAAAGCGGAATTAAACTTGATGAAACCGGAATAGGGCAGGTAAAGCAATTGGTAAGCCGCTTAGATGGAATTAAAGTTGAGGCTATTTATTCCAGTCCACTTGAAAGGGCGATCGAAACCGCATCACCGTTGGCAGAACAGAAAAAACTTAAAATAAATATTGCGGAGGAACTAAATGAAGTTGATTATGGAATATGGACTGGAAAATCATTCGAAGAACTTTCATCAGAGCCATTGTGGAAGCTTTACAACACCTACAGAGGAAGAGTGAGAATTCCAGGTGGTGAAATGATGCCAGAGATAGTTTCACGAATGAGTAGACTGATGGAGCGGTTAAGAAGAACATATCAGGGTACGGTAATTCTGGTAAGCCATGGTGATCCAATAAAATCAGTTATTGCACACTATACTGGAATCCCTTTGGATTCTATAATGCGTTTAGATGTACTGCCAGCATCAGTTTCTATTATTTCTATTAATGAATATGAAGCACGCTTGGTGACATTAAACAATAATGACTATGAGAACGGTTTTTATTGACAATAAAAATGAAATTAATCTTTGAGAAAGATCAATTCATAAATGCCCTGAAAGCAGGACATTATTAGTAAATGGTAACCTAATTTGTATTGAATACGGATAATATATTTCTTATGTTCAGAGGTTCAAGGTTGTTTTAGTATTAAACCCTCATATTTTTCGACTTGATATCAATACACTATAGGATGAAAGTTATTTCATGATAGTATACCGAAATTACAAACAAAAAAAAGACACATTGCATCAGATTGATATTATAGAAAAACTGATTGATATGGCAATTCCTGCCAGATCGGATAATTACGATATTGCAATTAGTCTGATGATAGAATGTGGTGAATTGGAAACAGGAATAACCGATTACTTCTGCAAAGAAAAAGATCTCATAAATCAGCAAATTGAAGTCTGCCGAAACATATCAGTAGAAGTAGGTGCGGTTATATTTTCCTTGTGGTCAGAAGGTATGTTTCTGATTGAACACCGGTTAAATATTAAGAAAAGTTTATCAATTTTGAAACAGATGCAAATTCCTAAGGAGATAACAGTAAATGTTCCAGAAGGATTTGTTTTTTATGGATTGTATCCTGAAGTTTATCTTGAGGCTGCTTCGGAGTTTATTAAAGAGAAGAAACCGGAAAAAACAATGGTTATTGGACTACGAAGTATTGGCACAGTATTATCTGCATTAATTGCAGCTCATTTAAAAAACGATGGATGTGTGGTGAAAACATTCACTTTAAGACCAAGGGGGCATCCATTTAATCGCTTTTTGATACTTGATGAAAAGATAAGTACCATGATTAAGCAGAGTACTGGCTATTACCTGCTTGTTGTTGATGAGGGGCCTGGACTTAGTGGGTCTTCAATTGGTGGAACATTGAGTGCGATAAAGAATCTAAATATAACCAGTGATCGAATAGTAATCTTTCCCAGTTGGCTGCCATCGGGAGACAGATTCATATCAGAAAATGCCAGAATTCTATGGAACGATTATAAAAAGTATATCGGAAGTTTTGAAAATCAATGGATTGTAAATGGAAAGCTGGAAAGAAATCTGCAAAAGAAAATAAATTGTGAAATTTCCGCCGGTATGTGGAGGTCAAGATTTATAGCAGAAACTTCCGATTATCCAGCTGTGCATCCGAATCATGAAAGAAGAAAATATCTGTTAATAGACAGATCAGAAGATAAGAAAAATTACTGGATCGCCAAATTTGTCGGATTAGGAAAATATGGCGCTTCGAATGTATCACGTGCACAGAAACTGGCCGAAATGGGGTTTACCCCTCCCATAGATAAATTTTACAATGGTTTTGCAGTGATGAAATTCGTTGAAGGAAAAGTCATAAAGAAAACCGATCTTGACGATTCATTGATAGATTTTGTGAAAAATTATCTGCTGTTTATTCAGAAGAAAATGGGTGCTTCTTTACAGGTAAGCTATGATCAGATGTTAGAGATGATTTATATTAATGTTAAGGAAGGGTTGGGGGAGAAGTGGTGCAAGTGTCTGGAGAAATTCACTCCGGAAACATCTTCATTATATGAGGAGGCGGCTGTGGCAATAGATGGCCACATGATGCCTCATGATTTTTTGAAAACCAGTAATGGAATTGTAAAGGTGGATCACATAGAACATCATTCAGATCAGTTTTTCCATGGAGTTCAGAATATTTGCTGGGATATAGCAGGATTTTTTGTGGAATTTGAATTGGACAGTAGAAAAAGAGAACATTTTCTGGAGCATTTTACTTCAATTGATTCTTTTGTGTTGAAGAGGCAACGATTTTTTGACATAGCATATCTTGCGTTTCGATTAGGATATGTAAGTTTGGCTGCAGATTCACTGAGGGGGGAGCAAGATGCTGGAGGATTTGAAAAATTGAAAAAAAAATATTGTACGATGTTAAAAAATGAATTATCAGAGCTCTGAAATAGAAAAAGCGGAGAAGGTTCTGATGAATAATTTACAGAAAAAGATAGATTCTATGGCTCCCTGGTTCCATAATCTTCATTTGCCAGATGGAACTCAGACCGCACCGGCACATCCTCTGGGAGATTTTCCTGCTTTCAAATGGAACCAGATTCAAAAGTTTCTGCCAAAAAGTATGAAGGGATGGCGTGTACTGGACATAGGATGCAATGCCGGATTTTATTCTTTTGAACTTGCCAGACTTGGAGCTTTAGTTACTGGAATAGATATTGACAGTCATTATCTGAGACAGGCAAAGTGGGCTCAGGGAAGATTCGGACTAAACGTTGATTTTAAGAAAATGCAGGTTTATGATTTAGCAAAAAGCACCAGAAAGTATGATCTGGTGTGGTTTATGGGGGTTTTCTATCATTTACGGTATCCATTTCTGGCATTAGACATAGTGTCAAGAATTACTTCGAAACTGATGGTTTTTCAGAGTATGACTTTGCGATCACCTGAAGATTATAAAGGAAACCAGAATCTTTCTCTGTTTAACAGAGAAGAGATGAATCAGCAGGGATGGCCCAGAATGGCTTTTATAGAGCATTCGCTGGAAGATGATCCTACCAATTGGTGGATACCAAATCATAGTGCAATTATGGCCATGTTAAGATCAACCGGTTTTGAGGTGATTGAGCGCCCCGGAGATGAGATCTATATTTGCCGAAAGATAAGAGAGAAGATTAGTTTGAGGGATTTGCGGGAGTTGGAATACAAGGCAGCAATTGGCAAGGGAAGAGGACCATGTTGAAGGTGTTAAGCTTATTGATGGTTTTGAAGTCTGGCATGCACCATTTCATGCCAGAACAGCTCAATTTATTACAATTAAAATTCCACAATCGGTTACTTCTGAAAAATCAAACCAACTCAACGTTATACTTCAAGACCTTTCTAAGAATACTAATGACACATTGTTGAAAAAATCATCACCTGCTAATGAAGAGAGATGTTTATTATCACACTCAAAATTATCTCGTGGAAATTATTGTCCGCACCGAGAAATAATTTCTTAAAAACACCGGAAAAAAGATTTCCCACTTTGATGGGACTCCAAATATAAAGCGCCAAAATTATGCTTTTTATTATAGAGCAGCAGGTACATAATATTGAAATAACACTTTTCTGGTTACCATCGGTTATGAAAAAAGTAGTTA
>CAYYNL010000157.1:0-10504 GCA_964472925.1 uncultured Fibrobacter sp.
GGCTTGAAGTCCTTGAAGGTTTTATCTGCTGGTGATAAGACCGAAAGGACTGAATGCCTTTATGCGCAATGGATTACGTGTTATTCGCGTCAATCTACTGCGGTTTTTAGGTTAAATTAAAAAACCGGTTAAAATATTCATTTTGGGTACTATACAAGGGATTTATGGCGAAGTGTTAAGATGATCTTAATATCCAGAAGAGTCAGAGGTTTGACTTTTCTGGATATGCTTTAGGAGCAATGTATGTCTTTATGCGTTACCGGCTTTCTTTTTAAATGTTGATGCTGGCAATAAAGCAATTAAACCTAAACCCAAAAGAGGCAATGTTGACGCTTCAGGAACTGAAGCACTGCCGTTCATTACAGAAAATGTAAGTTCATTTCCGTATGAATTGCTTAAAATCACATTATCCAGGGACAGTATACTCTTTCCGAAACTTAATGCATCAAACACAACTGTTGCAAGCTTGAAGTCATTTGGTTGAAATAACAGCTCTTCGGGCGAAAGTAATGATACATTTGACAGAAATAGTTGTCCCGGACTTACCAGCTCGCTTCCAAAATCGAAAGCTTCTCCAGCAATCAAATTGCCCAGATTATCAGAAAAGGTAAAATCATTGAATTGTAAAATTTCCGGATCATAAAAGAGATCGAATGAGAAGCCACCAAGATCTTCATTTTCATCCATTTCTGAAAGCATGATATCAACACTTATTTTTTCACCCAGTGCTGCTTTAAATGGTGAACTAAAACCTATGGTAGTAGAGAAAGCCTGGAATACAAGAAAAGAAATAATAATAATAGCACACGCGAATTTTTTTTCATTCGATAGAAAAAAGTTCATATCGTTCTCCTTATATTTTGCTAATAGCATTATTTTGATTTTATCAGGGCAAGTTTGCGGGCATCCATAACTGTTATTTTTCCATCATTGTCAAGATCTGCCAAAGGATTAATCTCTGCTGGTTTATTTTTCAATGATTTAATTATTTCGATATCAGATTCATCGATTACCCCATCTCCATTCAGATCACCATCACTGCTTTTTCCAATGGCGAATTCTCCACCATGATTAAGAACAGCCCAAACAACTCGACTTGAGGGGTCAATACCGTATGTTCCGGGAATGTAAGATGTTTTATATGGACCTACAACAAATTTTGGTGAGCTTTCAAAATTGCTATTTACAGCGTTTATCCATTTTCCTGAAGTATCTTTTGTCATTAACGCAAGTGAACCGGAAATTCCAGATCCGTAAGACATCGATAATGTATACACATCACTTTCTTCACTGCCAATACTGTTAGCCATTCCCCAGAGAGTCAGAATATCGCTTTGTATGTCATCATTAATTTCTGCTTTGCTTTTCCACCCTGTGTTTATTTCCTGGACAGTCAATCTTCCATCATACAGTATCGATGAAATATCATTTGATCCATTAACAATAGAAGCCACAGTTCCTTGTGAACCAGGTATTCTACAGGTATCCTTTACTATAGTTAATGTATGTTCCGGGTGAATTACAAATCTTTTTCCTGTGAGACTGTAACCAAATGTTTCTCTTTTTATAAATTGAAGATTTTTAGGTGTTGTTGAAAGATCGCAATCAACCCCTGCACCCCATGTTCCACCACAACCATTAAGAGCAGAATAATGATCAACTGTTATATTCGGGCCATCAACTGTAAAAATGTAATATCCTATTGTATACAGTTCCTGTGCCAGTGGAAGTTCGGTTCGACAGTATGGATATTTTGACGGTGTGTAAAACTTATAACTGTTTGATGCACCAATCAGTTGGTTTACAGTGTAGTTTCCATCGGGACTGGTAATAATAGATCGATGGTGCATATGGTCGTGCCCACAGATATAGTAACGAACCTTATTGGTTTGCAGACTTTTAATAAAGCTATTTTGAGCTGGAAGATTGGAGATAGGACTTGAACCAAATAGAACATCCATATGGTTTTGACCAACCAGACACTTGTGACCAAGAACAAATGCGTGGGTATTTGGATTTCTTTTGGACAAAGTAGAATCAATCCATACCAACTGATCAACAATATTATTATTTGTACTGCCAGAGTTATTTTTTCTGGTAAACTGGTCTAACAAAACAAAACGAACATTATTGTAATCGAAAGAATAACTCAAACATTCCAGTTCATATGAAGCGGAATTGAAATTAGTAGCACCAAAAGTATTTGTATATCCGCATGCCTGGGGAAAAACAGTTGAAAAGTAGTTCGCAGCATTTGAGCCAGGTTCATGATTTCCACGAAGCGGAAAAAAACCAATACCTGCATCGATAAGCTCCTGAGCCAGTTCTGCCCGAGTGTCAAATGCAGCAGGACTGTAAATATCGACTAAATCACCTATTTGAAATACGATTTTTACATTATGTCTAATAAATTCAGCATTAATCTGTTTTATAATACCAGCTGCAACAGTGTTTGGGTTTTCTCCATCCAAATTACCTTTCCATTGCGTGTCACCCATAATTCCGAACTTCCATGGTTCAGCCGATATCTGCGTTGCAGTAAAAAGCATAGTTGCTATACACGCACCCGCAGCCATGTGCTTCATTTTTTTTACCATCTTACCAGCTCCTTTTTTAAAGTGTATCTGTCATTGTCTTTTGCATTTTACAATGCTCCTGGTCTGGTAAATAAAATTCATGAAGGCTATTAGGATATGATTAAAGTTAAATTAGATAAATATGCTAATGACAATTACTGAAGCTATGATGTCCATCCATTTCAATTACACTCTTAACTATATGTGATTGTTTTATAACCGGCTAATAAAAAGCTTATTAATTTCTAACAGGAGATCATGTTATTAGGAATGAATACATTTTAGCAATTATTTAAGGAAAACATGGTACACTACTTTTTAAAAAACGGACACAGGACACTGGGGGGGCTATGCCTTCCTTATCATATTATGTTTATGTGGTTCTTTTTTCTGATAAGGAACTGTCAATTAAACAGTCAATTATCAAAACTCATTTATTGATTGTCAATTGTTAACAATGCGATAAAGGATACAGTCACCGAGGGATGGAATAAATGTGCAGGCTGTTTTGATTTTTTTAGCCTTAATTTTAAAAAAGTCAATATCGAACAGCTTTTTTTCAGCCTGTTTCTTATTTTTCACCGAGCTTCCAATATTTCTTCAAGTGTCAGTGTCAGCAATAACAGAAAATGCATTCTCTTGTCCGAAAGATCGCAAATTAGATTGTGCCTATATCAATACTCACTCACCGATATACTGTTACAGATTTCTGAAGAATTCATTTCAAGAAAGGAAGGCTCGACTATAAGTATTATCATCATGTTAAAGTCTATTAACACAGAATAGTACCAGTTCACCTTCAAAAAAAGTTCGAGACATACCGGCAAGCATACTTGATTTTTGCATTGTCAGATATTATAATCAAAGCTTAAAATTAAAAACCGTTAAAATCTTCATTTACTGAGCATGAAATAAGGGATTTATGGCGGACTGTTAAAAAATTATTTGCAAACAATTCTGATATTTATTTTTCAGAGGGGGTTAACAGTGGTATTCTGAAGCAATTTTTTCCTATCTGCTTAACCATCATTTACTAAGATATGGTTTGAATTTTTTCCACGAGAGGAGATTTGATTATATAGAGATTGCATATAACTAATATTTTTACTTATCTTTATCATCTGATTTTTTTTAAAATGAATAACCTGATTTCATCAAATCTTAGAAATTTCAAACATGAAACAAAGGATTTCTTAATGAACCGTTTAATTTGCTTTCTTGCAGCTCTGATAATTACCAGTATTTTTATCTCTTGTGATAGTGATGATCCGGTTAATCCAGCAGGTGTTAATAATAATAATCAAGGAAACTTAACTATCACATTTTCCATCACCCGACAGATATCTTGGCTACCAGAAAATCTGAGTGAGTTTGGGGATGGAAAAATTTGTTTTGTATATGCAGATATCCTACGCAATGATGTACCCGTAGAAGATGCTCAAGTCGTGGTAAATGGAAAAACAATCCCTTTTGAAAGTCAATATTTTAAACGTTATACAGCTGACTTAGATTATTCAGATATTAAACCAAACCAAAAGATAAAATGTTCTATTACAATTGATGGCAAGACTGCCGAAGAAGAGGTGGTGTTTCCAGGAGATATAACATCTTCTCCCGATGGTTCATCTGTTAGCTGGAAATGTGAGGGTAATGGTGACTTTATCTATGTTCAGGAAATTGAATCTGAAGAAGATGGGACCACTTCTGAGACTACATCCTATGAAAGTTATCCTGGGATTAGTGATCTCTCTTCCCCGGCAAGCGTCCCTGCTACAGCATATCCTAAAACCAGTACAGCATATCTTCAGACGACTGTAGTTCAAAAAAAATTGAATAACGCGTTTTCTTCGTTGTCACCTAAATGGGCTATTTTTACTGTATCTGACATGTTAAGCGTGAAGATAAATAAGTAAAAGAATAAGTAGATTTTGCAGGAGGAAATTTATTAACTTGTTCAAGTGATAAATTTTCCTCTGCCTCCAGATGCCTGATCCAGATTTCTCTGCCTATGCCTGGGCTGCGATTAATAGGGCAAAGAAACTGTTTCACTGCTTTTGGGTGGCATTTCAAGAACAATCATTCCTTCGATTATCCCATAACTTTTATAACCAGTAGGAAAACAGTTGTAACCGGAGGCGTTTTGCGGTAAATTTTGCATCTCTCCGGTTAGTATCCCTTCCTTTATCTTTTGTACTCTGATATAGTCATTATGGCGCCAGCGAGTCTCAGGGTCGTGGATGATAAGTACTTCTGAGTTATCCTTTTTGCCATCGTGACCATAGCCCACAAAAGTAACCCAATGTCCCCCGGTTCTTTTATACTCTTTTTTCTTTTCATTATAATCATACCAGCCGATATTCAGCCAAACCGCATTGTTTTTAGAAAGCGCTTCTTTGGCAAGCGAAAGCTCTGGAATGATGGAATCAGTTTTGAACTGCTCTGGTACCGGTCTCCACCCGTAAAATTTTATTTCTGCATTTCTGTAATTTCTTTCATTTAAAAACTTTCGTATTCCGGTGCAGATCATATCTGGGCTTGAGCCGCCAGAACCGGTGTTTATATATTTTTCCGATCCCAGAAGTTTGATCAGTTTATGTTGATCCTTTTTACTGTTTTCAGTAATATCGATTATCCCTGGATACCCATTCTGGGCATACCAGTAAAGAGAATTTGAAACAGCTACCGGGCCGCAGTATACAGCTCCGGCTCTGGGAAAACCGCCAAAGGATCTGTCTCGCTGATAGTAATCAGGGATTTGATCGATTTTTTCTGTCAAAACAGTTGGTGCCGCACAAATGGCCAGGCAGCAACCAAGTATATAAAGTGTTGCCTTAAACATGAAATACCCTCCCCCGAAAAAAAAGGAAATGAAGTAATACGAAGAAGCATTTAGGAAAATTGAATAAAGTTCTGCTTCGAAGTGAGGGTAATTAAAGATTATTGTATGTTTTTAGAGAAGAGGTTCCGGGGGAATTTGCTGTTGCAGCCATTGAAGATAAGCGGGGTTTCCCCCAATCAGTGGAAGTGCAATGACACAAGGACAACTGTAGGTATGGAGTTGTTTAACTCTGGTAGTTAATTTGGATAAGAGATGCTGAGCGGTTTTAGCTATTAAAATGGCTTCGCAATCTTCCTGAAGGCTATTATCCCAATAATAGATGGATTTCATTCCATTTATGATATTAACACATCCGGCCAGTTTCTCTTCAACCAGCTTTTTTCCGATCTCTTCTGCTTGTGATTGGTCTTTTGTAGTTATATACACCAGAATCAGTTGCATTATGTTTGCTCATTTCAGTTATCAGCAAGAATTTTTTTCTCCTGATCATTTATGATCGAACCCAGGGCTTTCATGGGGACCGGTTTTTCAAAAAAAATGGCATCCAGCTGCTGAAGCCGCTCTTCGGCAATCTCTGAGACAAAACCAGAAATAAGGATTTTTTTAACACTGGGATCCAGGTGCTCCATCAATTGAAGACCATTGCATTTTGGCATTTTATAGTCGGTGATGAGCACATCAACCTTATTATTAGCAAGGTAGGTTCTGGCTTCGATAGAATCATTGAAAGTGTGGATGTTACTATGTTTTGAAGAACACTGGAGAAATGTTTTCAGTAGTTCAGTGATTTGAACTTCGTCATCAACTATTACCACTTCCAATCTTTTCCTCATCTGATGAAACCTTTTTATGTAATGTTTGTCTATATATACAGGATAATGGCGCCTTAGGTCAATCACATAGTTCCTGTTTTATCCAGGAATTTTCTGATACTATTTTGTGTAATTTTACAGGTGCTCCTTTTAAAAATATATCTTTGAGCATTTTAATGCGTAATATCTAAATGAACAAATTAAAAAAGATAAATAATTTTGATTTGAAGCGCCCTGCTATTCGCTATACAGAAGGATTGCCGATTCTGGAGCGGAAAGAGGAGATCCTTTCAGCTATTTTACAGAATCAAGTATTGATTGTTGCAGGGGAGACTGGTTCCGGTAAAACGACTCAACTTCCGGTAATCTGCCTTGAAGCAGGCAGGGGGAAAAATGGGAAAATAGGATGCACACAACCAAGAAGAATTGCCGCGATTTCTATTGCCAGGCGGGTGGCTGAGGAGCTGCATTGTACTATTGGCGAACAGGTAGGTTATAAGATTCGCTTTTCTGATTATGATTCGCCCCAAACCTGCATCAAATATATGACCGATGGAATTCTTCTGACCGAAATTGAGAGGGATCCGCATCTTTCATTATATGATACGTTGATTATCGATGAAGCACATGAGCGTAGTCTGAACATAGATTTTATCCTGGGGCACCTTAAAAACCTTCTTCCTTATAGACCCGATCTTAAAATTATTATCTCTTCTGCAACCATTGATACCGCATTGTTTTCAAAGGCATTCGGAAATGCCCCGGTAATTGAAGTCTCTGGACGGCTTTTTCCGGTTGAACTATTGTACCTTAATGAAGAAGATGAAGATGGCATAGAAGAGACATATATCGATTCGGCTGTTAAAGCTGCTCAGGATCTGCTGGATCTCTACAGTTCTGGCGATATGCTTATCTTTATGCCCACCGAAAGGGATATCCGGGAGACACTTGATAGACTCAGAGGAATGAATCGACCTGAGCTGCTTGTTTTACCTCTGTATTCTCGTCTGAGTAAATCAGAGCAGGAAGCCATATTTAAAGATTTTGGTAAAAGAAAAATCGTAGTATCGACCAATATCGCAGAAACTTCCATAACCGTTCCAAATATAAGGTTTGTTATAGATACCGGATTGGCTCGAATCTCCAGGTATGTTCCACGGCTTCGTACAAACCGATTGCCCATAGAACCGATCTCAAAAGCAGCGGCAGACCAGCGAATGGGCCGATGCGGAAGGGTGATGGATGGGGTTTGTATTAGACTTTTCTCTGCAAAACAGTATGAAGGTCGTGAACAGTTCACTCTTCCTGAGATCAAGAGAGCAAACCTGGCAGGGGTCATTCTTTCGATGATAGCTCATAATCTGGGTGATATAGAAAATTTTCCGTTTTTGGAGCCCCCTTCACGTTCATCAGTTTCAGAGGGTTATCAACTTTTACAGGAGCTTGGTGCCATCGATTCTGAGAAGAGGCTGACTGATTTGGGCAGGAAAATGGCTCAGTTGCCCATCGATCCTCATATTGCCAGAATGGTACTTGCCGCAAAAGAGGAAAATGCTCTAAGAGAAGTACTTATTATAGCTGCAGCACTATCCATAGTTGATCCCAGAGAACGACCTTTTGAAAAGAAAACTGAAGCTGATGCCATGCATCGCAAATTCATGGTCCCAGGATCGGATTTCCTCAGCTATGTTAAGCTGTGGGATGCATTCAGGCAGGAATGGGAATCTCTTAAAACTCAAAACAGGATAAGAAAATTTTGTAAGGATAACTTTCTCTCTTATGTCCGAATGCAGGAATGGCATGATGTTCATCAGATGCTTCTGGAAAAAGTTACTGCAATGAAAGGCTTTACACTCAACGAGCAACCGGCATCTTCTGATGCCATACACCGGTCATTACTTACCGGTCTGTTATCCAATTGCGCAATGAAAACTGAGACCGGTCAATATCGGGCTTCACGGGGTAGAGATATTGTAATATTTCCCGGTTCTGCTCTTCGTGATCATAAACCACAATGGATCGTTTGTCACGAGATAGTGGAAACATCGCAGTTGTTTGCCCGCACTGTTGCTCCTGTTAATCCTCTGTGGCTGGAACAATTGGGAAGGCATTTATGCACCAGGAGTTATTCAGAACCGTATTTTGACAGTGAAACAGGAGTGGTAAGAGCCACAGAAAGGATATATCTGTTCGGGATGCAAATAGCAGAGCATACGGCTGTCAGTTTCGGGAAAATTAATCCGCAAAGAGCCTGTGCCGTTTTTATTCGCCAGGGTCTGGTTGAGGAGCAGCTTAACACTTTCTATCGATTTTACAATCATAATAAGATGGTTCGAAAGGAAGTGGAAATGCTTGAAGAGAAGCTCCGTTCCAGATCATTATTTGCAGGTGAATCGGCTATAGAAAATTTTTACAGTGAAAGATTGACAAACGTAACTTCTGTACATGATCTCAACCGGATTATCCATCAGAAGGGTGGAGAAGATTTCCTTTTTATGAAAAAAGAGGACATTCTGGTAAACGAAATTCCGCAACATCTATCCAGTTTGCCAGATAGAGTTTCCATTGGTGGTAAAAAATTCGAACTCAAATACCGTTTTGCGCCAGGTAACGAAAGTGATGGAATCACCCTGAAGGTTCCTGTCAATGATGCAGCATATATACCGGAAAGCTCGCTTGAGTATCTGGTTCCGGCATTATGGCCGGAAAAAATTCTTGAACATCTGCGCAGTCTTCCCAAGGAAATAAGGAAAAGATTGATGCCGCTTAATGAAAAAGCATTAGAACTCTCTAAAGTTCTGACTCTTTCTACAGAAGCTTTTGAAGTAAATCTGTCAAAGGCTATAAAGGCACTCTATGATATTGATGTGGGACCGGAACTGTTGGCTTCATCCGAACTGCCGGATCATCTTTCTTTACGAGTCGAAGTGTGTGAGGATAATGGGAATGTGATTACCTGTGGCCGTGGTGGAGCTGTGTTACGGGATATTTCCAGAAATCTTGCCTTAAAAGATGAACCTTGGGAAGAGGCCTATAGATGCCATGAAAAAAAAGGGCTTACAGATTGGACAATCGGATCGATACCAGATTATGTGGAGGTAACAGTTGGGAAAAATAGTATACCTTTGGTTGGATATCCGGCATTAAAAAAAAATGAAAACTCGGTAGATTATGTGCTTTGCAGATCTGTTGAAGATGCCAGGATAATGCATCTGGATGGTGTTAAAAAATTGATGGAAATCATGCTAATTAAGGAGTTTGCCTGGATTGAACAAGAGTTAAAATTCTCTCAGAACATGAAATTGTTGTGTGCTCCTTTTGGCACAGAGAATCACCTCAGAAAATCTTTATTATCCTCTATACGTCAATTCCTGCTTGATTATGGAACAATTGCACCACGCAGCAGAGAACAATTTGACAGTATTATGGAAAGCGCACGCATTAAGTCAAAAGGAATCGGTTATAAAGCAATGGTATTGCTTGAGAAGATTATCTTATCCTACAACCAGAATTCCTCATTGATAAAGAAGGAGAAGCAGGGGAATCATCAGGCTTTGAAAAAGGAGCTAAGTGCAGATCTGAGCTCCTATATGAATGAACTGTTATCTGGTGTAAAATTCGACCGGTTCTGTCAGTTTCCCAGATACATGAAAGCATTTGGATTTAGGATACAGAGGGCTTTTCTTGAGCCTGTAAAATACGGGGAGAAGCGCTCGGAGCTCATGCTTTTCTTCACTAAGTTAAAGGAAATGGAAAACCAAAACTTAAACAAGACTGCTGAAATATTGCACGAGATAGAGGATTACAGGAAAATGGTGGAGGAGTATGCAATCTCACTTTTTGCGCAACAGGAAGTTAAAACACTTTTCCCGGTATCTGTGAAACGGCTGGAGAAAAAAGCTTCTTTGATTCAGCAGCTTTTGAAAAATGCAGAACTTCAGTTAAAGAAAAAGTGTTAAACCTAAAAACCGCAGCAGGTGACGATAAAGGACCGTAAGATATTGATGCAGAAAGGTTTGAAGTCCTTGAAGGTTTTATTTACTGGTGATAGACCGAAAGGACTGAAAGCCTTTATACGCAATAGATTACGTGTTATTCGCGTCAATCTACTGCGGTTTTTAGGTTAATCAGATGCACTGTCTCTAATATTATTGAAGACGAAGACATCCGATAATTGCCCGAGATCGTTAAAGCTAACTACTTTTTGACATTAACACTTATTTTTTACCATTGTGAAATCTCCCCTTAATAAGATTGCGATTCCAACGGTAGAATTT
>CAYYNL010000158.1:0-10441 GCA_964472925.1 uncultured Fibrobacter sp.
CACAACTCCCGTTCTTTGCGGTTCTCAAGCCCATGAAATAGCCAAGTGGATAAATTCCTGCAATACATGCATACCATCTTTTTACCCGGAAATTAACTGAATTTAAGTTGCCCGCAACTGAATTTGAGTTGCCCGTGACCGAATTTAGTTTGCCCTAGACCGAAACAACTGAACACAACTGTCAATTTCCAAATGCAGAGAAGAAAGCTCTTGCGATACGCAAACGGTATGGTATTTGAAGTATGAATTCAAACAGATGATTTTATTGAACAAATCGGTTTCTTTGCTGATTTTATTCTTCTCTTTGTTTTTGGCTGCCGATAATACCCAATGGGATGTCAAGGATATCGAATTTATCGGTAACAGCTCTTTTGACAGAACTGTGCTTATTGACCAGATGGGGCTAAAACCGGAAGGGCTTTTCAGTAAAACCAGTTTTTCCATGACACAACTGCAGCAGGATATCAGTAGTCTTGAGTCTTTTTATAGAAACAGAGGTTTTTTTCAGGCAGAGATTACTAGAAGTCTGGATTTTGATTCTACCAAAAAAAAAGTCAGCATTTACCTGTTAATTACCGAAGGAGTCAGAACTGAACTTGACTCTTTTGATTTTATAGGAAACATTCTTCACAGCGACTCTGCATTATCGGCTTTAATACAGCTTAAAAAAGGCTCCATTTTGGATTCCTCTCTTTATACCGCTGCACAAGCAGAGATTCTGGAATTTTATGCTTCACAGGGTCGCGTATTTGCCAGAGTGGAATATTTTTTTGATTTTGACCAGACAGGAAAAAAAGCTGATCTTCTTTTTACTATAAATGAAGGTCCTGTTGTCAGGGCCGGTGAATACAGTATTCTGGGCCTAAAAGCGACAGATGAGAAGGTGATAAGAAGAGAGCTTCAGTTTAATCTTAACGAAATAATCAGCGTAGAAAAGATAAGGTCTTCTATTTCCAATCTGTATGCTACCGGTTTATTTAAGTTGGCCAGCATTATTCCTGTTGACACACAGACTTACCTTTCTGTGGAAGACACTGTAACAGCTCCAATACTGATTCAGGTGGAAGAAGGAAATTTCTTTAACATACAATTAGGGGCAGGATATAACTCGTATGACAGATGGTACGGAGCAGTTGAACTGGCTTATAAAAACCTCTTTGGTCTTGGTCATCGGGCTTATCTTTCTTCAAGACTGTCTTCGGTTGTTTTACAGGCTCAAATCGGCTATAATTATCCCTGGCTTTTTGACAGAGACATTTCGGGTGAAATAAGTGGCTATATCGAAAGGCGTGATCTGGAGTCATTCAAGGCTTTATACCAGGGAGGTGAGCTTGCGATAAATGGAAACATGGGTAAAAAAAACCGATATCGCTCTTTCATAAACTACAAGCATACAGGATGGTTCCGGGGTCAACAGCAGGGACCGGAAAAAAGTAATACTTTTCTTTTGGGAACTCGACTTACAAGAGATACCAGGAGTTCGTATCTTGATCCTGGCAATGCATTTTTCAGCTTTATCGAAGCAGAAATCGCCGGTTTCTTCTTTGGCAATCAGTTCTATCGTATTAAGTGGGATATCCGATTATACAGGGGGCTTTTTGCAAATCGGATCAATCTCTCTTCTGCCTTTTTTCTGGGATATGTCAATGAATTCGGCAGCAGTAGCCTGGTTCCCCCAACAGAGCTTTTCCGCATAGGAATTGATGATTTGAGGCCGGTAAGAGGATATACCGACAGTCAGGTTTCTGCTGTCAACGTGGAAGGGGAAGCTTTAGGGGGTGAACTTGCTGCGATAATCAATCTTTTCGATATAAGATTTCCTCTTTTTAGTCTCTTTTCTGGTGAGATCTTTGTAGATGGTGGATATGTGTGGCCATCGGCTGATAATTTCAGTTTAGAAAAACTGAGATGGTCGGTGGGGCCAGGGCTTCTGCTGACTCTTCCTTCAGGAATATTTAGAATCGATTACGGATTTAAGCTAAAGAGATCTTTTGATTTTAAAGGGGGATGGTATTTTGGTTTAGGTCATGCTTTTTAGATTTACTGAAAGAGAGAACCGGAAGCTAAAAAGCATACCGGATTCCCAGACTGCCGGAAACAAATATTCCTGGTTTCTTTATAATCCTAAAAGTAGGGGCCACCTGTGCAAACACCACTAACCTTGGCCCTTCAAAAAGGTATTCTGTTCCAAAAGGAATCCGCAGACCAACCATGAAATTCCGGTTCAGACTTGTCATTATTCCAGCACCTGTGTAAACCGGTAATTCCTTAGCTTCAAATTCAGACAAGAAATAATGGTATTGGTAATCCAGGTGCACATCAAGCAGCTTTTTCTTAGCTGACCAGCCTGCACTAGCATCAAAGGCGTTTTTCTCTGTTATCCAGTATTTAAGGCTCAATCCTGTTGGCTCTCCTATACCCAGTCCGATCTCCAGAACTGGATCAGGAATACTCTGAGAAAAAACTGAACCAGCAAGGAAAAAACAAATTACCATGGTAAAGCATTTCATAGTACTTTTCCCCCATTATAAAGATTCTCACCTGTTCTTTAGAAATTGTAAAGCAATGGTAGTGCCTGTATTATCTTGCCTTCCAAGTTCACTTCGGGAGGGTTAAAATAAATTAATCTTTACCACAAATCTTCCGGATCAGTTTTAATATTAAAGGATTTTATCCGTACTTTTATAAACTCTTTCTTTCAGGGAAAAACAGGAGAAAAATAATGTGGAACTCTTTTATTGATCTTTTAGTTAATATTATGACGCAGTTTTCCGGTATTGTCGGATTCAGTACCGGGTTTATAATTCTGTTTACATCGCTTTTTATCCGCTTCGCGCTGCTTCCCTTAACAGTCGAAGCCGCCTGCGGGAATTTACACAGACAAAAAAAATTACAAATGATACAACCCGAACTGGAAAAACTGAGAATCCAGTATAAAAATAAACCGGAGCAGTTAAACCATCACACTCTTGAGCTTTTCAAAAGACACAAGATTTCTCTTATCGATAAAAAGGGACTTTTAAGCGGCCTTCTGCAGGCACCCATTTTTATAGGCATGATTTCTGCCATAAAGAGAATTGTGGGTACAGGTGAAGCATTTCTGTGGATAAGAAATATTGCTCATCCCGATTTTTTCCTTGTTATAACAGCAACAGCTCTCAGTTACATTGCATCAGTACTTACACCTAATCTCTCTGAACAAAGCAAAACCATAATGATTTGGATGCCGGTATTACTTACTATTGTTTTCTTATGGAAGTTGCCCGCAGGGATCGGTCTTTACCTGGTCGCTTCAAATCTGGTTAATGTTTTTCAGTCGCTGATTGTTCGCTATAAGATGAGCAGCCGCCAAATGCCTTCTGGCGTACGCCTTTCTCTTTCCTGATTTTATAGCTGCTAAAGCCTCTTGGAAAAAGATCAGGTATTATTTTGAAATTGATTCATATTTTTTCCGATTTTATATGATTTCGTTCTTTTTTTAACATCAAATTCCATATTATTTGCCTTATGCTTTAAAGTGGAAAGGCCGTTTATAAAAGCGGCCTGTTCTTCCGGGCATAATTTTTGCATACCTCTCTAACATATTACCTCTCATTTCCTTTCACTTTTTAAGCTTTTAAATAGAATTAGTGCAGTGATCATTAAATGGGAGGACCTTATGGTCTGTGATACTCACCATTCTTTCAGGCGTTTTCAAAAATGCGACCTTTTGAGTTCTCAGAATGACTCCCTTTTTACCAATTTGAGAATTGAAGAAGATATTGAGTTAACTTTATCTTCCTTATCCAGTAAAAAATTTGTGACTTTGATTCCTATAAATCCCCAACTTGCCTTTATCAATTGGTATATAGATGAAAAAACTGCGGTAAGCCTAAAAAATGATATTGGCGCTTTTTATGAGCATAGTTGTCTGATTTTGAGAATTTATGATGTAACCGGAGTTGATTTTAACGGATATAATGCACGTAACCAGTTTGATATTGAGATCGAAAAGCTTTCAGGATGTCATTATCAGCAGATTGACCTTATTGGGTGTCTACTTCTGGCGGAGGTTGGATTCAGATGTTCTGATTGGAGATTTTTCCCCTGTGCCAGATCTAATACCATGTTTTTCAAGGGGCCTGTAGATTTTGCATCTGATTTGTATATCAGCCATGGATTTAACCGGTTTTATACCATCAACCAGAATACAGTCTCCCTTTCAGCCAGCCAATCATTGACTGATTGCTCTTTTGTTCAGAATAACAGTCGATTCTCAGTAGCGATATTTCTCAATGAAAATGCGGTTTTTGAGAATTGCAAACTCTCCAGTAATCTGCGTATAGTTTTGGATCAGGTTCAAAAATCAAATATTTTTACTTATCTGTTTACATCCGGGCATGCAGCATGTGACCAGAATCCGACTCGCTCGATAGTCGACCTTGCATTCGAAACATCGATGCACCTGTTGGACAAGTTCTATCAAATCCACAGTAAAAGTCCTTTCCACTGTGTACAATCCCATAATTGGTACTCTACACCGGCAGCCATGCTTGCTGCTTCAGCCAGCAATCTCCCTTTCATTTCCGTTTGTCATTCTCTGGAATTGGAAAGAAAAAGCCAGCTTCCTGTCACTCAGTCTCAGCTTATCGAATCCTGGGAAAGGAAATCCATACTGAAAGCAGACATTGTGCTGGTTTCCAAAGAATCAACCCGCCAACTGGTGATCAATCATTATGGTAAACCGAAAGAAAAAGTGGTTATTGTAGATGATCTTTCCAGGCATTCGTCTCCCCCTCAAAACAATAACAAGGGGCTTCCATTCAATCTACCTGAGAATAAAACGATCCTTCTTTTTGCGGGAGAATTGACCTACAACTCTGGAACCGATCTTATAATAGAATCTCTTCCCAATGTTTGTCGGGAATTTCCCCTGGTGTCTTTTGTTTTTGCCGGTGATGGGGAATGCAGAGCTGCACTTGAAAAGAGAGCAGCGTTTCTGGGGGTTAGTCAAAATTGCATCTTTACCGGTCATCTGAACCCCGATCAATTCAACCGGTTATTTGAAGCCAGTTATGCCCTGCTTCTTCCATTACGCCACAAATGCGAAAATGAACTGGCCAAACGGGCAATAGAATCCGGCATAACAGTCCTTACTACTCATCAGGCGGCGGTTGAAGGTGTCAGGCATGGTTACAATGGATTAATCGTATATGACAATCCTGGCTCAGTCTGCTGGGGAATAAAGGAGATACTTTCCAGACCTAATAAAAGCCGCAATTGTATGCAGAGTAATTCTATAAGGAATATAGCCACCATGTATACTACCATCTGGACTGATTTGTTATCATCAGGAAAGGAGGTTAAAACCAGAGAAATGACTTTTTAAATTAAACAGAAAACGGATTATCCATTTGTCTGAAAATAAAAGCTTAATCTGCCATCTATTTCAGCCGCTTCACAGAAGGACTTCGGGGAGTCAGGCGTATCTGTTTTGGACAAGTTGGAACAAAAACCGCTTAAATTGACGCTCAATAACTTAGTTGAATTCTTGTCCTGTTATTTTACATATAATCATATTTCTAAGGAGCTGACTTTATGCGCATTGCAATTTTGACGTGGGAATCACTTCACTCCATTTCAGTAGGCGGAGTCGCTGTACATACTACTGAGCTTGCTGCTGCACTGGAAAGAAAAGGTCACGAGGTTCATGTGTTTACCCGTATGCGTTGGCAGGGAGATTGGCAATATGACAAAATTCATGGAGTCCATTATCATCGGGTACCTTACAAAGGATCAAATGATTTTATCGATGATGTAAACCAGATGTGCCGTGCTTTTGTGGATTCGGTATTTCATACTGAAAATTACATGGGTGCTCACTTTGATATTGTTCATGCACATGACTGGATGTCATCCAATGCCATGGTATGGATAAAGCAGGGGCGGGGCAGAAAGGCAATACTCACTATCCACTCAACCGAATATGGCAGGTGTGGTAATAATTTTTATGGCGGGCCTTCAGCAAGAATTATGGATCATGAACGACATGGCACCTATAATGCAGATAAGGTAATCACCGTTTCCCAAATGTTAAAAAACGAACTTGCATGGATCTATAACCTTCCGGATTGGAAAACCATTGTGATACCCAATGGAATTTCCTTTGAACAGTTTAACGGTTTTGTCGATCCTGGATCAATTAAAGCAAAATATGGTATCGGGCCCATGGATCCAACTACCTTATTTGTTGGAAGAATGACTTCCCAGAAAGGCCCTGATTTACTTGTCTGCGCTATTCCTTATATACTGCGATATTACTCCAATGCGAAATTCATCTTTTCGGGAGATGGAGATATGAAAGCACATGTCGAGAATCTTGCCAGAAGTCTGGGGGTGGCTCATGCCTGCCGTTTCTACGGCGTATTCCCCAGAGGAGAACTTATCGATTTATACAAGGCTTGCGACTGTGTTGCTGTTCCCAGCAGAAATGAACCTTTTGGTATTGTTGTATTGGAAGCCTGGGCATCGGGAAAACCGGTAATCGCTACTCATAACGGAACTGAATTTGTCTGGCATAATGTCAACGGATTCAAAGTTTATCCCAATCCCGAATCCATCGCCTGGGGGATCGGCTCTCTTTTCGCCAATTTTGAGCATGCGCGATGGATGGGAAGCAAAGGAAGGGAAGCAGTGGAAACTTCCTTCTCCTGGGACACTGTCGCTGACAATACCTTAGGAGTATACCAGTCATAAAAATATTAGGTTTATAGATATGAGATTTCTGATTTCAGGATAAATTTAACAAAAGATTACTGTAAAAGCAGCTTGAAATTTGTCATTTCAGACCTAAAGTACCAAATCACAAATCTTAAATTCTAAACAAATTCTAAATTACAATAACGAAATTCGAAGCAGGAAAGGGAATAAGAAAATGCGAAATTCGAAACAGGAATAAGAAAATGCGAAATACAAAACAGGATAGAGACCTCCATTCCTGTTCCTTTCTTGTTTGGATTTTTAATGATTGGTTATTGGGATTTGCTTAAGAATTGACGCTTGTGATTTGGAATTTTATTTGCATACTCTACTTTATTTACAATCCAAGTTTGTTTAACCTGATTTCCGCAGTTTTGGGGTGGATGTAGTCTCATATCATATTGAATTGATAAGATTTAAAGGCGTTGAAGACCTTTATCGATAAGGTGTTAATGTCAATTCTATTGATTGGCCTTGCAATCAATAGGTTACGCGAATGGGCCACATCCAGCTACGGAATTTAGGTTTAATTAATAGACACTACTGTTTTATTATAATCTGGGATTTAATGGAAAATAATCCTTTTCTGATTCAATTCAACGGTTATGATCCATCGAAGGAATCTCTCAGAGAGACTCTGTGTACTCTGGGTAATGGATATTTTGCTACCAGGGGAGCGCATGAAAGCTCTCAGGCAGATTCAATCCATTACCCGGGAACATACCTTGCCGGTGGATACAACCGGCTTAAAAGTGAGATAAAGGGTCAGGTTATCGAAAATGAAGATCTGGTAAACTGGCCTAACTGGCTTTTTTTGACTTTCAGGATTGGTGATGGCAATTGGTTTTCTCTTGACAATGTGCATATACTCTCTTATTCTCAGACTCTGGATTTATCCAGCGGTGTCCTGCACTGCTCTTGTCGGTTCAGTGATTCTCAAGATCACATTACCACTCTTAAAAGCAGCCGTCTGGTACACATGGATCTGCCTCATCTGGCAGCAATTCAATGGCAATTAACACCAGAGAACTGGTATGGAGAAATCACCATTCACAGCGCTCTTCAGGGTGATGTCATAAATTGTGGTGTAAAGCGATACTGTGATCTTAACGGTAAACATCTGAAAACCCTGGGCTGCGGCTTGCATTCCAATGATAGTTTGTTTCTGGAAGTAATTACCACCCAATCCCAAATCCGGATGTCTCAGGCCATGCGTACCAGAATCTATAAAAACGATATACTGTTACAGGTAGAGCGCAAATATGTGAAGCAAAAGAACTACTGTGCACAAGAGATGACTTTTGAATGTGTTCCCGATGAAACAGTTTTAATCGAGAAAATTGTCTCTATTTACACATCCAAAGATTTTGCTGTCTCAGATCCTGTATGCGCATCTTGTCAGGCTGTAGAATATGCAAAAACTTTCTCAGATTTACTTATTTCACAGATTAACTCCTGGAAAAAACTCTGGGACCGTTTTGATGTGCAAGTATCCGGAACCGATCAGAGTCAGAGATTGATTCGTCTGCACATTTTTCATGTACTTCAGACCGCTTCTCACAACACTTATGATCTTGATGTTGGAGTTCCTTCCAGGGGATTGCATGGAGAGGCTTACCGTGGTCATATTATGTGGGATGAGCTGTTTGTTTTCCCGCTTCTCAATTTCAGAAACCCACTTTTAACCAGGGGCTTTCTCCTTTACCGATACCGTAGACTTCCTCAAGCCCGCCTGGCTGCCAAAATGGCCGGCTACAAAGGCGCCATGTATCCATGGCAAAGTGGAAGTGACGGAAGGGAAGAGAGTCAGCGGATTCATCTTAATCCATATTCAGGCCATTGGATACCCGATGAAACCTATCTTCAGCGCCATATCAATGCCGGAATCGTATATAGTATCTGGCAATATTTTCAGGTTACCGATGATCGGGAATTTCTCTACTTTTTCGGAGCGGAAATAATCTTTGAGATTGCCCGTTTTTTTTCATCAATTGTAATTTTCAATCCTCAAAGAAATCGTTACGAAATACATGGAGTAATCGACCCGGATGAGTATCACACTAAATATCCGGGCTCATCTGTTTCAGGAATTAACAATAATGCCTACACCAATTTCATGGCATCCTGGGTACTTCTGCGGGCACTGGACACTTTGAATCTACTGGATAAGCAGCGAAGAACTGAATTGATGCATGATCTTGACATCGATGAAAATGAAACAGACAAATGGAAAGAAATCAGCAGGCTCATGTTCATTCCTTTCACCAAAGATGGTATTATAGACCAGTTCGAAGGATATCACAGCCTTAAAGAGCTTGACTGGGAATATTACAGAAAAAAATATGGAGATAATCTGCGTCTTGACCGGATAATGGAGAAAGAGGGAGATGAGATAAACAATTACAAAGCAAGTAAACAGGCTGACATATTAATGCTTTTCTATCTTTTCTCCGCAGATGAAATCAGTGACATGTTCAATCATCTTAATTATTCTTTTGATACTTCATCCATACCTCGCGTTATTGAATATTATAGTCACCGCACCTCACATGGTTCCACTCTAAGCCGTCTGGTTTTTTCGTGGGTTCTTTTCCGTTCCAACCGCAAACATTCCTGGAATATTTTTGAGCATGCCCTTTCCACCGATTTTCATGATATTCAGGGGGGTACAACCTCTGAAGGCATTCACCTGGCTGCCATGGCTGGGACAGTGGACATGATACAGCGGTGTTGTACTGGCCTGGAAGTCAGAAACAACATTCTTTATATCAACCCACTTCTTCCGGATAATTTATCGGAGGTTAAACAGAGAATCCGGTACCGAAGCCACTGGATTGAAATGATTATCGACAAAAAATCGATCTCCCTAACCTTTGAGAGCGGATGGGAAAACCCGATAACCGTAAAAATTAAAGAGAGGGATTTCTTCTTTTCGGAGTATTGCACTATTGTGGTTCCTTTATAATCATTGACTGCCAAACAGATCTTCATTAAGTTATTTGATTGACTGCAAACCGTAACCACATGGGTAAGGCTAAGATAACCTCTTAATTCGCTTTGATTGTTTTTCAGATAACGATTACAATCATATTTCTCGCTTATAAGTCATTAATCAAATCAGATTAAAAGATATTTGTTCTTAGTGAGCTTAGCAGTTACTTATATTATATATATTTTAAATGCAGAGCATTTGAGCTCTTTGATAATCATTCAACCAGGATTTTTGAGTCGAAAAAGCCTGTTTAAATGAAAAAGCAGCTAACCTCTTGTAATTTGAGGAGATAGTTTATTTAAACTCTTTACTATAGGAGTGGCAGAAATGTTCTTTTGTAAACAAAAACGCGGGTGGTTGAAAAACGGGTTTGTAACGCCTTACAAATTAATGGGTTAGAAAGGCTGCTATCAGAATGTTTTCCATGATGTAGAATGGATTAAGACTTCCTTTTCTTCCTTTTCCGGTCTGGCTGACGGTAATTCCATCAGAATGTTTTCCATGATGTAGAATGGATTAAGACGCAATTTTCTTTTTCAACTGCGTTTACTGTTTCAATACCTGCTGCAATCAGAATGTTTTCCATGATGTAGAATGGATTAAGACCTATTGGTATTGTGCCATCTTTATACTCAAGCTCCTCAAGAATCAGAATGTTTTCCATGATGTAGAATGGATTAAGACATTGGTAGTTCTGAAACAAAATAAAAA
>CAYYNL010000159.1:0-9876 GCA_964472925.1 uncultured Fibrobacter sp.
TGCATCAATATCTTACGGTTCTTCATCGTCACCTACTGCGGTTTTTAGGTTAAAGTGAATGTGTATAGTATCGGAGACAAGGTTCCGATTATTATACCGCTTCAATTCAATATGACTTGTCTATAGATACCTTGTTTATAGGCCCTGAAGTTCTTTAGCCATATCACCTTGCCAGATATGATCTTATCATCCTCCGTAACAGTTTACGATGAATGGAGGTGAAGAACTTTAGGACCGTTAAGAAAAAGGAACTCTATACGATTCAATTGATTTTTAAATCAGAAAACGTTGATGTCTATCTGATAAGTTACTGTTGGTTTGAGCTCTTTGTGGTTGTTATAAATATCGTATCCCAGTATCATACCTACATTGGGAGCGAATTTCCAGGAAGCCCCTATGTTAAGAGCACCATAGCTGCTTTTCCCACTCTGAAAATCAATACATAACCATAACTTGTCCGATATTTCACTTATTACCCTGTCCCATGAAAGCATTACTCCTGCATCGGATTTACCGAAGAAAAGTTCCGGATTATCAATTCCCACACCCCCTTTAAACCCTCCAACACTGAACCTGCCCAGTTTCCAGATGTTTTTGGAGACTAAAGCATAAATGATATTAAAGGTGGTGAAATCCTCTTTGGTTCCAAAATCATACCCACCAATAGCAACTGCTGGCATGTATTTGAAAAATCCACCTTCAGGCAAACCGATTTTTGCATTAAAATAGATTGGATCTCTATGATTTCCATATCCATCCCTGTAATCAACACCTGCCTCCATGGTGATTTTTGAAAAAGGCAGTACTCCTACAGTTAAACCACCATTACTCATTACACCCTCTGTTCCACCACTTGCTGTTCCGATATACGCATCCCATCCTATATTCAGTTTTTTGTAAGGCTGGACATCGGTGGATGGTATCCAAATCTGGGTGGAAGGGGTAGCAGAGATTTCCAGGGAAAATGAGACCATAATAAGTGCAATACAGGCAGTAAACAGTTTGCGCATACAAATCTCCTTTAAAATGGTAAACGTTCTTCTGCATTTGTATTTGCATAATGCAGTCGGATTCAAAGGTAAAACAATTATCATAAAAACCGCAGTAGATTGACGCGGATAACACGTAATCTATTGCGCATAAAGGCATTCAGTCCTTTCGGTCTTATCACCAGTAGATAAAACCTTCAAGGACTTCAAACCTTTCTGCATCAATATCTTACGGTTCTTCATCGTCACCTACTACGGTTTTTAGGATTATTTGAAAACTGAAAAAGAATTATAATAAAGCAAGCTGCTTGCCTAACATAAAACTCTTATTTGGTAGCAGAGCCAGTATTTCTTGTTTTTTATTAATTGTTATCTGATTCTATATTGCAAATTTTCGGGAGTGTTGATCCCGGAATGTCATTGGAAATGTGTATTCTGCAATGAATGTGCCGGAATGAGGAAGAGTCTAAAACTGCTAGCAGACACTATTTTGGGGTTCTTCCTCTTATACTGGTTTTACCAGAATCATAAAAAACCACATTAATGCAAAACTGATAATCATGGTAAGATTGGCAATAGTGCCTGCGATTCTGGTATCGTATTCAAATTCAACTGAATAGGGAATAACTGCTATGGCTACGGGTAATATCAAACATAAAAAAACCACCGTCCGGTACAAATGTGAAAATGGAAGCAACAGGTAAAGAAGTAAACCGACCACTAATCCTGTAGTGTATCTTAATAACAGGACTCTGGAAATGAGTTTCCAGCTTGAAGATTCGAACCGGAAATCAAGTGTCAAACCCAGGACAACCAGCGCCATTCCTGTATTGGCTTGTGCCAGAATTTCCAGTACATCAGAAGGAAAACCTGAAAAACGAAAACCGGTGAGATTCAGGATAATTGCAATTATATAACTCATAAAAGGAATGGAGGTGCTAAAGAGGTTGAATATCTCTTTAATGGTCAGTTTTTGACTGGATCTATTCCCTGAATACATAAACCCCAGAAAATAACACAGACCAAACACCACAAATGCATTACCAAAATCGAACATCGCCATGGCAGAAAGGCCTGAAGCACCGAAAAGTTCAGATATTATGGGATAAGCGAAGAGACCGACATTGAATCCCACAGAGCACATTCGCGAGATTCCTTTAATTTTGTCAAATTCGTTTTTAAATAGAAATCCTGATAAAACCGATACTCCAAGAGAGTGAAAAAAGCAGATCAGGGGAGCTATAAAAAGAGAAAAATCGAGTTCGATTTTACTTATGGTTTGAAGAATCAGTGCCGGAAGTGTGATATTAAATATTATACGTGACAGGGCTTTTCCATGTTCTATAGAAAGAACTCCTGCTTTTTTGAGCAGGAAACCAATTGCAACCACTGTAAGTGTATTTAAAAATATGTAATTAAAACTGCTCATTTTTTATGGAGATAAATAATTTCTACTTGCTATGGCAGGGTTAATATCCTGAATTTTGTGTAAAATACATTATGTTCAGGATATTTTAATTTCCGCTAGGCCAGGGAGATCTGCAGATATTCTACATCTGTAAAATAAGCGAGCGAATATGTTCAGCCATATCATCTGGAGTGGAATTGTGATCAAGTACTCCTGATTTGATAAGGCCTGACCAGGTCAGTGGTTTCCCAAAGATCACTCCCTTTGATCCTTTGCCGAAAGCTTTATCTGAACTCAGGTGTGCTGGACTGACAATCTTTACAGGAAAAACGGATGCTCCAGTTTCCCGAGCCAATAATCCGATTCCTGATTTGAAGCGGCCAACAGTTCCATTTCTGTTCATTGTGCCTTCAGGAAAAACTATCAGATGCCGCTTGTTGCGGATAACTGACAGATAGATTTTTAGCAGCTCGATGGGATCATCGGATTTCTCTGGCTTGATCATATTGCTGCGATGTAAAGCATAGGAAATAACCGGGTAAGCACTGGATTCTTTATCACTAATAAAGTAGGTATTGCATTTCACCGAAGATGGCAGTGAATTGAGGATCCAAATGACATCAAGCGCATGTGCATGGTTGGATGCAAAGATCATGGCGTTTGAGTCGTCTTTTAAATTCTCCGTTCCACTTATTTTAATATTGTAAACCGTGCTGTAAAATCTGGAAATAAGCGGCGTGGTAAAATTGTTTTTAACTGGGAATTTTATAAGTTGGAGATCATCAGAAAGAATTCTTTCCTTAAGCCCCATAACTCTCTCAACAGTTGGATTATGGCTTGTCAGGTGCTCCCTTACCAGAGAGACCAGATCGCTTACTGATTCCATCTTATCAAAAACCTCCTCAGGTATACTGATGGAAAAACGACGTTCTATCTGGGTAAGCAGCTCAATTTTTTTAAGTGAATCCAATCCAAGGTCTATTTCCAGATGTGATCTGGGATTAATGATATGTGGATCGGTTCTGGGTGATACTAACAAGATACTGCTGATTACTCCGGTGTACTCTGCTGTTTCCATCAGAGCCATCTCCATTACAGAGAGCTGTTCCTCGGGGATCTCTCGGTTTGCAGATTTTCGTTTGATGGAGTCATAAATTTTTTTCAGTTCCACTTTTTTAAGCTTACGTGTAGTAGTTCTGGGCAGAGGAGTATAGAGGGTAACAAAGTCGCTGATTCTTCTGTAGACCGGAAGATTTTTTCCCATTTTCAGTAATTCTTCATAAATAATATCGGTAGCCTGAGCAATGGTATGAGTTTTACGGATCTCTTTTGAGGGGACAATTGCCGCAGCAACGATTTCTGAACCTTTCTGATTGACCCCAAACACCCCGATCTCTTCAATAAGTAAAGATGTACCGTAATAATCCTCCAATTCATCCGGATAAACATTTTTTCCACTATCAAGGACAATCATATCCTTTTTTCTTCCGGAAATATATAGGAACTTATCCTTGTCCAGACGTCCTAGATCACCTGTATGAAACCATCCCTGGTCATCGAAAACCTGAGATGTCAATTCAGTATCTTTGTAGTATCCTTTGAAAACGCAACTTCCTCGTAAACATATCTCACCGATTCCGGATTCGTCAGGATCGGCAATTCTGATTTCATTATCAGGAAGAGCGGGGCCTACGGATCCAAACCGCGGATCTTCATCGGGGCAAACAGTAATCGGACCGTAAGTTTCGGTAAGTCCGTATCCCTCCAGGATGTTAAAGCCAAGGTGGCGAAATCCGTTCCAGTATTTTTTATTCAGCGCTGCTCCCCCCGATATAATCAGGCGGAGCTTACCTCCAAATCCTTTATGTACACTGGAGAAAATACCACGACGAAACCGGTTTCCAAGTGTATCTCCTGCGGTTGCAGAGATAGCCTTGAGACCGGCAAAGGCCGTACTAATTACCGGCCCCTTCTTTTTTACGTTATGCATAATACTTTCGTAAAATAGTGCGATCATTTTGGGGACTGCAGGAAGGATAGTAACCTCCTTATCCCTTAGAGCTTCAAGGATCAGAGGTCCTTTTATATAAGGTACAATTACCAGATCAAGTCCAGAGGTCAAAGCTGCAGCAATACAGGCAGCGGAACCGAAAACGTGATGAAGGGGGAGGACTGCACACATGGTATCCTGAACACCTGCCCTCATTCGGGGAATACCATGTACGCTTATAGCCGTGAAATTCTTCTGGGTTAAAACCACTCCTTTTGCTTTTCCAGTTGTTCCTGAAGTGAAAATGATAACCATTGGGTCATCAGGGGTGAAAACCGATAGGAAAGCATCTTTCTCTTCGTTACCAGATTTAAGAAATTCCTCGAAAGCAGGTTCTTTTCCATCAGACCTGCTTTCTAAAAGAACTATCTTTTCCAGGTATTGATGTTTCTGTTTCAAAGTCCTGAAAAGATTTATAAATGTCCTGGAGCAAAATACTACTTTTGCTTCAGTGACAGATAGAATAGACTCGATCTCAGATGGAGGAATGCCGGGATCTACCGGAACAGTGCAGGCTCCGGTAAGCATGATTGCATTGTAGGCGATGATCCACTCTGGGGAGTTTTCCCCGATAACTATGGCGTTGGTACCCTTTTTAAGGCCCAGTTTTTTAAGAGCTGAGCTCAGCCTGTTCAGATCTCTATGAAAATCAGAGTAACTCCAGCTCAGATATTTTCCATCACGCTTTATATGCAGACAGGGACGGTTAGCATGTTTTAAAACCGATTGATGCAACAGCTCAACATAGACGTGTTCGTTCATAGTACCTCAATTTAACACTGCTCAACCAGTATGCTTTCTAATCATTCCGGTTGAAAAAAACAATAAATATAATCTAATCACTTGAATATGAATCAGACGATTTTTTATTGATGAAAATGTGACTGGCCGTATAAGAACCACCCAACTTATCAGATTATAATCCTAAAAACCGCAGTAGATTGATGCGGATAACACGTAATCTATTGCGCATAAAGGCTTTCAGTCCTTTAAGGTCTTATCACCAGTAGATAAAACCTTCAAGGACTTCAAACCTTTCTGTATCAATATCTTACGGTTCTTCATCGTCACCTACTGTGGTTTTTAGGATAATAATTCTATTTTTAAAATAAACAAGATACAGTCCATTTTTAGTAATCAGGACGATTTTTTAACCTAATTACAGCAGTTGAGGTGGATGGTAGAGATGTAATATAATGTGATGATAAGGCTTGAAAGCAGAGCAGGCCTTCTCGACAAGGTGATAAAATAAAAATCGCGTGAAATGGCTTAGCACTCAATAAGTATCGTATATGCCCCGCATTCAATTGCGAAAATTAGCTTTAATTTGGCCGATAATCAATGGTTATTATTCAATCAGGTTTTCGCGAGAATTCTCGGGAAGAATAGGTATATGTAAAAAATAAATACAGTAGATAATCGTTTGTAATATGAGTACCTTTTCTAAGATCATGGTTCTACAGTGGAATACTACCGGGATTTATGCGGTGATAAATGATTTATCGGTTTATTGTATTCCATATTTCTTTGAGCGCAGAGGTAAAAACGTCTCTGGTTATACTTTCGGCATAATTACTGGTATCCAGAGCTGTTTGAGTGTTTTCGCTATCTACTATAAATCGAAGAATTCTGGTAGTGTCCAAGGGATCGACCTGAGTAACTTCCAGTTTGATTTTCGCGTTAATAGTCTGAGACAGAAAAGAATTTTTTTCCATTAAAGAAAAGTCGAGGATTTTTACTCTTATAAGGAAATCAGCAGCGCTGACATCAAGACTGACCACCTTTTTATAAGTAAAAAGGTTAAATAGTGAATTTCTAAAGACTTTTTCTATGGAAGGAGAGCAGATAACAGGTGCCTTGGTTTTAATGCCTGTACGGGTATAACCGATTATTCCGGAGTTCTGCCCTGTGACCAGGTTTTCTACGGAGCCAACAAACCATCTTTTAGTGTTGGTAAAAGAGGGGAAGGAGTCAAAGCTACTCACAGTGGGGTTAATAATGTACTTTTCTTTTTTAGTTCCTGCAGAAAGAATGCCTGGAACAAGAATTATGACGAAGAATGAGGAAAGAAAATATCTGATAAATGCCATTTTTTTCGAAACTCCCGGATTAGACTGACCTTTGAAATAAAAGTAGCAATTTCTTTGCAGTTAAAGCAAATTTCAGACCTGTATGGGGAGAATAAAGCGTCCGAAATACTGCAGCCGTTTTTTTAGCCCACAATTTTTTTTGACTCTTCCCAAAAAATATCCATTTGTTCGAGAGTGGAGTTATGGATATCACGTCCGCTCTCTCTGAATTTGTCTTCGATGTATTTAAATCTGCGGATAAATTTCCTTGTGGTGTTTCTGAGCGCATCTTCAGCACTGATATTGTGATGGCGAGCGACATTTACCAGAGCAAAAATAATGTCCCCCAGTTCCTCGGAGGCATGCTCATGTTTGCCACTTAAAAGTGCTTCTCTGAATTCTTTGATCTCTTCATCAACCTTATCAAATGCAGCGCTGGAATCATTCCAGTCAAAGCCTACTCTGGCAACCCTTCGCTGCACTTTTTCTGCCCTGAAAAGTGCAGGCAATGCCTCTGGAATGTCATCTACAATGTATTTGCGGTGTTCTTTGCCTTTTTCACTCTTTTTAATTTTTTCCCAGTTGGTGATTACTTCGTTAGTAGAGGAAACTTCAACAGAGCCAAAAACGTGAGGGTGACGTCGGATGAGTTTATCAGAAATATCTCTGGCGACATCATTAAAATCAAACTTTTTCTGTTCATTGGCCATTTGGGTATGAAGAACGATCTGAAGAAGCAAATCTCCCAGTTCTTCTTTCATGTGCTCGTAATCATTCTGCTCTACACTTTCGAAGAACTCATAAAGCTCATCCAGAAAGCAACTGAGAATGCTTTTATGAGTTTGCTCCCGGTCCCAGGGGCATCCATCCGGGCCCCTTAATTTTTGAACAATATCGATTAAACGGTCTGTTTGGTTCATGTTTCAAAAGTCCTTATCAAATGGTGAAGATCCCTTTACCTTCTCTGATCACAACCGGTGAATTATCGGTCAGATCAACAATGGTAGATTCTGTGGGATCATCGATTATACCGGCATCCAGCATGACATCCACATCATTGAGCACCGCAGGGCGGATCTGATCAGGATCTCCGACCAGGTTATCTGGAACATTAATCGATGTATTAGCCAGAGGTTCACCCAAAAGCTCAACCAGTTCACATGTTACCCTGCAATCTGGAATACGTATACCTACAGTTTTGCGTTTAGGGCAGATTTTTTTAGGAACCAGGTTGGTGGCATTAAGAATGAAGGTAAAGGGGCCCGGAAGATATCTTTTCAGAAGCTTAAAATGAGCATTAGTAAGGTGCGCATAATTGGAAATCTGAGAGAAACTGCTGCAGATGAAAGTGAATGAACGCTGTTTATCCTTAGCCAGAAGTCTGCTAATCTTTTCGATAGCTTTTGGATTGCTGACACATGCTCCCATTCCATACATGGTATCGGTAGGATAGACTGCTATACCTCCTTCGTCTCTCAAGATTTTTGCTGCAGAATCAAGAAATCTCCGTTGCGGATTAACCGGATGAACATTATAAATAATCATAATTTTTATTAATCCAATGGTTTATCAGGTAAAAAGAGAAAAATTTTTCAAAATAGAAAATAATATATACAGATAACTTTCTTTCCGAAGAAGAATCGGGGAGCTGTATTTTGGTTTCTGGACGCATTGAGTACGCATAAAAATGGTGAAATCTTGCATTTTAAACGGAAAAAAAGAGTAGGGAATAAGACATCGTTTTTTTTTCGGGCCTGAGTTTTGCAGAAGCGAAATAACAGTTTGGAATACGCCTGTTCTGGCGGTAAGTAATGGTTAGTGTATGATAGTACATTATAGGTAACCTTTTTTTTCTGCAGAATACTAAATATACATCTGGAAGAACCCATATAAATGGTTGACTTCTTTTTTATATAAAGATATCATCTTTTAACAGGATACAATCATTAAAACATAGGGGTGTACATGAGTGATGTTGAAAATTTGACTCTTGAAGTTACAGTAAAAAGTAACGAAGAAACTCCACTTATAGAGCTGGCAGGCAGAATAGTAGATGCTGATGTAAAAAAGTTTCAAAGACGTATCGATCAGATCTATAAGAAAAAACATCAACAGATTATTGTTGATCTCAGCCGTGCAACATTTATGGACAGTCATGGGCTGGGTACTATCGTGTATTACCATACATTAATGCAGAAAGAGAAAAGGGAGCTGGTCATACTCAACGCCAATCCGGATAAAAGCTCCTATTTATGCAGGCTTTTTGAGTTGACCAATCTAGATAAGGTGTTAAAAATTGTGGATCATCTGTAATTTATACAGATAGCGCTTCGCCGATACGGACAAGCGCCTTTTCAACATTTTCTTTCTTATTAAAAGCACTGATTCTTATATATCCTTCACCACATCTCCCAAAACCGGCTCCTGGTGTACAAACAACTCCTGCCTCAGAAAGCAGTTTGTCGAAAAACACCCAGGAATCAGTTTTTCCATTAATCCAGATATAGGGAGAATTTTCTCCACCAGTACATGAATATCCCTTTTCAGTCATTGTTTTTCGGATCATCTTGGCATTAGTCATATACCGATCGATAATTTCTCTTACCTGTGAAGCACCTTCTTCCGAGTAGATTGCTTCAGCGGCCCTTTGAACAGGGTAAGAAACACCGTTAAATTTTGTGCAGTGTCGTCGGTTCCACAGCGAATGCAGAGAATGCTGGTTTCCTTGAGAATCGTATACCATGCAGTTTTTGGGAATGACAGTGTAGGCACAGCGGGTGCCGGTAAAACCTGCAGTTTTTGAATAACTTCGGAATTCAACTGCGCATTCGCGAGCCCCTTCGATTTCATAGATACTGTGGGGGATAGACTGATCATAAATAAATGCCTCATAAGCCGCATCAAAAAGAATCAGAGCTTTTTCTTTTCGTGCATAATCGACCCATTGCTTAAGTTGTGATTTGGTGGCGACTGCTCCGGTTGGATTGTTGGGGAAACAAAGATAGATCAGATCTACTTTTTCCGAGGGTAAAGATGGAATAAAACAATTACTCTCGGTGCATTCAAGATAATATAAACCGGAATATCTACCTTTTTCATAAGAACCAGTACGTCCGGCCATCACATTGGTATCCACATAAACCGGGTATACTGGATCGGGAACAGCAATGGAGAGGTCATTTGAGAAGAGTTCCTGAAAATTACCAGTGTCACATTTGGCTCCATCACTGATAAATACTTCATCTGCTTCAATATCGGCATTTCTGGCCTGGAAATCGAATCTGGCGATTTTTTCTCTTAAAAATTCATAACCTTGTTCAGGGCCATATCCTTTAAAGGTTGCATCGTTAGCCATCTCAT
>CAYYNL010000160.1:0-9853 GCA_964472925.1 uncultured Fibrobacter sp.
TTTTCATCTATCTATCCTTCCCGAATTACTTGAATCGGATCTCTTCCTTACCACTTAAAATATCTGACAGGGATACTTCAATTACATTCTGTTCGGTTTTCAGGCATAATTTGTTGCCCTCACAACTCAAAATTTCTCCCTGAACCTTCTTTTTTCCTTCGATACCTTCTTTTAGATGAACCGTAACCGGGTGACCAATAATTCTTTTGAAATCGCGTTCATTTTTTAATGGCCGGTCTATTCCAGGAGAGGATACTTCCAGATTGTACTGGCGATTACTGGAAAAATCTTCCTGATCAAGAATCTCAGAAATATTATTACTGACGATTTCACAATCATCAATGGTTATTGCCCTGTCTGAGTCAATAGTAACCCGAAGAATTGAGCGATTGCCTGCGTGGAAAAAACGCAGATCGAATAACTCATACCCTAATTCTTCAAGCTTGGTCTCAATTAAAGGTCTTATCTGCTCAATTGATGACATGGTTTTTATTGCACTCTCGTAAACAGGAACATAATAAAAACGGGCTGAACGCCCGCTTTAGTCTCAAGCTGAAAAATTCATATTAATATACAACCCGGCAAATCATTAATTCAAGACAGAACTTTAGTATACAGACCTTATGTGGAAGAAAGCTTCTGGCGTAACTTTTTTAAAGCCTCATCACGATTCCTTATTTTTTCTTCCAATTGCAGTTCATATATCTCTGAGAGCAGTTTTCCAAAAACAGGACCCGGCTTTAACCCCATTTCAATCAAATCCTTTCCATTAATATATGGTTGTGGTTTGAGTTGATCCGAGGCGATCATCTTCCGTTTCTGTATCAGATAATTGTAATTGTCTAAAATCCCATGGCTGGCCAGGCAATCGATACGGTGAAGCTCCAGTTCATCATCAATAGTCTCCCTGGAAAGCATCTTTTTAAGTGTCGCAAGCCTCATTTGCTTCACATTCTTAAAGTTCATGTGGTTCTCAATACAGGCCTCAACCCCTTTAATCAGGGAATTTGATGCACGAAGCCTCCTTAAAATCTCTCTGGCCATCTCTGCACCAACCCTGTCATGATTATTAAACCTAATACGGTCAGATACACTTTTAGTGGATGGCTTACCAATATCGTGTAAAAGAACACTCCATGCTAGCACTGAAGAACAAGATGGCTTTAATAATCTGAGAGCAAGAATCGTGTGTGTGAAAACATCCCCTTCAGGATGATACTTCTCAGGCTGATCAACCCCAATAAGATCAGCAATCTCCGGGAGAATAATCCGAAGAAGTCCGCAATCTCTCATTAATAAAACGGCGATATCTGCATTACCCTGGCGAAGAATCTTATCTATCTCCACGAAAATTCGTTCTGCAGAAATATTTATTATTTGGGGAGAATATTTTTTTATGGCACTCCAGGTACACTCCTCGATTTTAAAAGAAAACCTGGCCGAAAATCTTATCGCTCTAAGCATCCTGAGGTAATCTTCTCTGAAACGAAGCTCAGGATCTCCTATTGCTCTGATAATTTTCTGCTCAATATCTTTGACTCCTCCCACATAATCAATCAACTGGTTGGAGATTGGGTCAAAAAACAATCCGTTGATGGTAAAATCACGCCTCAATGCGTCCTCTCTGGCATCGGTATAAGCAATTGCTGCCGGGTGACGCCCATCGAAAATACCTATATCAGAGCGAAATGTAGCTACTTCAAAAGGAACCCCCTTTTCAACAACTATCATCACACCAAACTGTTCACCCACTTTTATGGTCTGTGGAAATATTTTGGCGATACTTTGTGGAGTAGCATCGGTGGCAATATCAATATCTCCTGGTGATCTGTTTCCCATCACCATATCTCTTACAACTCCACCGGCAAAGTAAGCCTGGAAGCCATGTTTAATAAGTTGCTTGACGATGTGAATTGCACCGCGGTATTTATCGTGAGGTTCGAGGCTAAGCATAGAGCCAAAAATAAGCTGAAGGGTCAGCAGTCTGCAAGCAAACAATAATTGTTATTGACAGTACCTCATGGAGAAAAGCATCTTTAGAACTGGTTATAGCACCGCAAACATTTGTTTTAAACATAGAATTTGGAGGATACCCATGAAAACGGTGTTTAAAGTGGTCGCAGGATTAAGCGTTTTAGCCGTGATGATCTCCTGCTCATCTAAATCTTCCTTCGAAAAACAAGGAGATGCTGCTTATAAAGCCGCCCAAAAACTTCAGGGAGACCAGAAACGGCGACAACTCAAAACCGCTTATATTATGTATGATAAAGCTATCAAAGCCAATCCGGATAAAATCTCTCCAGTTCTGAGAAGCCGATATGTGGAAATGACTCTGGTTCGCGCCGGAATGGTTATCAATGAAGGTGCAGCCCATATGGAAGCTATTCCACTTCTGTTGGATGATGTCGAAAAGCATGTTAAATCCGCCGATGTTCCTGCCAATCTTAAACAACAATATGCGCTGCTTCTGGTTCAGTTGGCTGATTCTAGTTCTGCTGCAGAAAAATACGACGAAGCTATTAAAACCATCGAAAAAGCCGCTACCTTTGCCAGTGATCCTGCTCCTATCAATGCGAAAAAACAGGAAGTAATTAAGAAAGTGGCACAGGAAAACTATGAACTGGCTGATGCAGAATACAGCATTGCCAAAAACAATAAGGATGCAGAAGCCTTCGTAAAAGCAGAATTTTATGCTCTAACTGCTCTTTATTTTGATTCCACTCATGAAAATGCCAAAAAACTACTCTCTATTGTTAGAAAAGAAAATATCGGCACCTACTCTGCATATCTGAGAGTAATCGATCCCATACCGGATTCTACTGTGTTCAGAAAAATCAATAAGTACGATATATTGATGGCTATGCCCACCATGCAGAAACGTGGAAACAATCTCGTTACACTGGTAGATATTTACAATTATTCCTACAATCCTCTCCGGCTCCAATCAAGCAATTTCAGCCTTGTAGATGAAAACGGAAGCAAATATAAAGCTTTACCGGCACGGCTCACACCAGAACTGCTCGATCAGGAGCATGAAGCAAAACTCAAGCTGACTTTCCCCGCACCAAAAGGAAAGATTGCAAAACTGGTTTACGAAGAAAATGAACATCTTTCAGAAAAATTCTTCTATTGATAATATCGACTTTTCTGATCATAATTTTACTTAAACGTCCCTCCAAAGGGACGTTTTTTGTGCTGATAGCTGATAAGAGTTTTCATTTCGAGAGTTGTTTAGTTCAGGTTTAGAAGTTCTTTTTACACCATCTCCATTTTTTTGCTGCAGCTGGTCGTATTTTTTTCTCCTTCAGTTTGATAATGAACTGAATATTGGTTAAAAAGAGTGTAAAAGCCGCTCTGCTGTTAGGTTCATGGTAAGCAAACTGCTCTCTATTGTTAGAAAAGAAAATATCGGTACCTGCTCTGCATATCTGAGAGTAATCGATTCTATACCGGATTCTACTGTGTTCAGAAAAATCAATAAGTACTTTATATTGATGCTATGCCCACCATGCAGAAACGTGTAAACAATCTCGTTACGCTGGTAGATATTTACAATTATCCTAAAAACCGCAGTAGATTGACGCGAATAACACGTAATCTGTTGCGCATAAAGGGTTTCAGTCCTTTCGGTCTTATCACCAGTAGATAAAACCATCAAGGACTTCAACCCTTTCTGCATCAATATCTTACGGTTCTTCATCGCCACCAACAGCGGTTTTTAGGATTATTCCTGCAATCCTCTCTGGATCCAATTAATCAAATTTAGTCTTGCAGATGAAAACTGGTGCATTGATACAAATAGTAATTTATTGTCAAACGAAGTAATTATTTCGACATTATACAAATGAATAAATCGATTATAAATAAATGATTACAGCTTGTTATTAAATCAAAAATAACACCCGTATTTAAAAAATAATGTTAATGCTATAATGAAAATCGCAGTCAAAAAAGAAGATTAGAACAACATTAGTTGAATTAACAGCTTATAAAACTATAAGGACGATAGCAATAATCGACATTGTCCTGAGGAGCATGTGTTTGTTCATTTGTTAATTATGTTTCTTTTAAAGAAATTGTTTTTTATCCATGTCCAATTGAAAATAATATGAATTATTACAAGAATAGAAAACAGAATGCCGACGATCTGATGAACAGTTTCCACCCAAGATATGTATGAAATTACCTGCATGACAACTGTTAAAAATTGAACAACAATTAATACAAAAAGAATCGGATTAATAATTTTTAGAACACTCTGAGCTTTCATGATCAGTTCTGTGTTGTGTCAGTTGGAACTGGTGTCGCAATAAGCTTTCCAACCTTGTTAAGCTTTTTAAGTGTTGATTTCTGATGAGGTGCCTTGGCGATTTTTGCTGTAACATCATTGCCAGCCTTATTACCCTTGTGTTTACCACCTTTCCATGCTTTTACATCTGTTACATCATAGATTACAGAATCAACAGCAATATATGCCTTACGCCCATTTTGTCCATCAAAATTCGCAAGTTCGGTAATTGTCATACCAGGCAGTGTATCAACAGATGCTGTTTCATCTTTTGCAAAAGACATAGATGTAAAACTAAAAACCAAGATTGGGAGAAATGCAAGCTTTGAGATAGATCGGGACAACATTAGACATCCTTGATTGGTATATGAATGATAATCTATAAAAAGTCTACGATATTAATAGAAATAAAACATTTAGTACTGCACATATCAGGAAGGTATCTGTGCACTCAATATAATAAAAATGATCTGTGGAACACAAATATTGACTTTTTCATAAAATAACGATTAATGTTTGAGATCCGGAAATTGCTTCCAGGGATCTTCATATTTTCTGAATGCAGTTTTAAACTCTTCCGAACAGAAATGAACTCCGCTTTCGGGAATGTCCTTAAAACGGTAGTATTCCCCCTTCAGTTTAAAACCCATGGCGTAAGAATGAAGATATCCTCTGTCTATCATTAAATCATTGGAAGATTTCTTGGAGTAAAGTGGATCTCCCAGAATTGGTACTCCCAGCGATTTAAGAGCAACCCTGATCTGATGGGTTTTTCCGGTCATTAATCTTAAAAGATAGAGTCGAAGCCCATTTCCCAATCCTGAACTGACAAACTGGGTTATGGCCGGATTATTCCTGCTATGGCAAAGAATCCATTTCCCATCTCTTACCTTTTTCATGTCACCAATTATAGTTCCCTGTTTTTTACGGGGATGTGTGCCACCAAGAGCAATGTAAAACTTTTCAACACGATGCTCTCTGAAAGAAGCTGACAGTTCCTGAGCGCTTTCTTTGTTTTTAGCAAGAACAACAAGCCCCGAAGTCATAAAATCCAGTCGGTGAACCACATATAGCTGCTGGAGTTTTATGCTTTCTCTTATTTTCTGAACAAGTCCGATTGATTCTTTATTGCAATGAATATCCACGTTATGAAATTTACTGACTATAATGAAATCAGTATGGTTTTCGATGATTTGGTACATAGGTTATATATGAGATT
Organism: uncultured Fibrobacter sp.; assembly: GCA_964472925.1. GTDB lineage: Bacteria > Fibrobacterota > Chitinivibrionia > Chitinivibrionales > Chitinispirillaceae > JAAYPC01. Next base: position 5,508 of record CAYYNL010000160.1, read on the forward strand.
ACGGATCAGAAAGAGTATTGGTTATTATCGTACCGGCCGATCTTTGTTACAAGACCATCTTTGTATCTCAATACAAGCGAATTACTGACATCAGTTGTATTCAGGTCCTTTTCCATAATTATGGAAGTTGAAAAATCATCACGATGTGCTCTTCGGTTGAGTTCACATATACCATCCTCAAAAAGCCTGAACCCAGTTCGTCTGTAAATTGAGTATTCGGTTTTGTTTGAAGTATTTTGATTGACTAGAATAAGATTGCCATTAACAGGAATCTCTGAGTAGTATGGCTCGATATCGTCAAGCAATTTATTGGCTTGCAATCCGTTTTGATTCATCAGATCGCATTTGCTGAACACAGATATGCAATTCCAGATTAAAAATCCTGAAATTAAACACAGATGTGCGGCTTTCCATAAGATTTTATTGTGCTTTTCAAATAGCTCGCCCAGACCAATACCTATCAGAATTGAGACCAGTGGCATGGTACTATAAACATAGAGTTCACTTATGTGATTTAGTAAAAATGTCGGGAACATGGAAACTGGCAGCATAATAACTAATAATACAGAAAACATCCGATGTTTACTTAAAAAAATACCCCAGATCGATAGAGTGGCAAGAATGCATGAAAACAGCATGACAACTGCTACAATAATCCAGCGATTGTTTACAATATCAAAATAAATATCGACACTGGAATGTGGTTGCAAAGCCTGGAGAAGAGTCATGATAAAATTTTTTACAATATTGAATCCCAATCTGATATTATACCTGTCTGCACCAATTACAGCCGCTTGCAAGTTCAGATGTTTTCTCAAGATCATAAAAGCAACTGCTGCTAATAAAAATGGAGTACATGAGATCACTATTTTAATGACTGCACCGGGTCTGGACAGATGATGTTTGCCAAGGCTGAGAATCGCAATCATAAAAACTGAAGGGATAATGAACATTGCAGATTCTTTACAGAGTAATGCAATAATGGTCACAATAAGAGATGCGATATAAAAAAGATATCTGAAGCGGGTTTGTTTTTTAATAGAACTGATAAAAAGAATTATGGCAGAATATCCAAAAAAAGAACTGGTAATTTGGGAAAGTGTATCCAGGCTTGACACTGCATGCGAATTAGCCTGAGATAGTGCCATTATTGCAAATGCCAGAGTTGAGCTGAACCAGGAAAATCCTTGCTTTCTCATCCATATCATTATTGAAGCGGAAAATAAGAGATGAAGAGTAAGATGGGTAGCATGAATGGGCCAGGTGTTTTCAGGAGATGCATGCTGTAATACTGCAAGAAAAAACATTTCCACTGGACGATAAGCATAATGGTGGTGAACAGAGAAAACTGATTTCAGGCTGATCTTGATATCATGAAATTTGTATAAAAAATCGTCACTAAAGTAGGTGGCGTTAATCGAAGGGGAGTAAGCAATTATTGCAGCGACAGAAATTGCCAGAAGAAAACTAAACTGAAAAATAATTTTTTTTTTGACCATAATACCTCTCAGTATTGATTCATCTGATCTGTGCAATTAATTCCACTAAAAATATAAAAAACAGGACATATCTGCTGACATTATCTTTTAATGTGAAAATCAATGGATCGTCATGCATTTGTCCACGACTGGTTTTAATCCATAACCGGTTTATCCATAATAACAGGGCAGGACATATGGCCCATAACAGCTTCGGTTTCGAGTAAAGGGTAAGCACTTCTGCACTATTTATATAAAGTGCAAAAATCACCACCGAAATGAAACTGCCTGTAATACCCATTGTTCGCAGGGTCTGCAGGTCCTCAGAACAATAGTCTCTTCCGCTCAGGTTCATATTACCGGATTTCCCTACAAGCTGCAATTCAGTACACCTTTTAACAAGTGCAAGACCAAAAAAAAGGAAGACCGAAAATGCAAAAAGCCAGAAAGAGATTTCTACTCCAATAAGCCTGGCTCCTGCACAAATTCTTATTGTATATAGTCCGGAAAGTGCAAGTACATCTAACAGCACATATTTTTTCAGAAAAAAAGAGTAAAAACTGGTAAGCAAGATATAGACTACTAAGTAGGATAAAAAATTCAATGATAAAAAGAAAGAAAGCAGTAAACCTGACAAGCCAAGAAGACCGCTCATTAGTATACCTTTTGATATGGATAATTCTCCGGAAGCAAAAGGACGTTTTTTTTTGCGGGGATGTTTGCGGTCTGATTCCAGATCAAAAAGGTCATTCATTATGTATGTAGCTGAAGCACAAAGGCTAAAGGCAATAAAACCCAATATATTAATGAATAAAAGCTTCAAATTAAGAATGTTGTGTGAGGTAATTAGAGGAACAAACAAGAGAAGATTCTTTGTCCACTGATACACACGCGCTGCTTTTGATAAATGAGACAATCCTACAGCTGGTTTCTTAACTACTGTAGAAAGATTGGCGGATCTGCTGGCTTTTTGAATGGTATTACCTGATGCATTTATTAAATGTGCATTTCTGCAGTGCGAAAAGATGACTATGTCTGTACTGGAGTCCCCTGCATAGTCGAAACCTTTCTCTCCAAACAGGGAAACAAGTTTTTCCAGCTTTTTGTTCCCTCTTAAATTGTTTTTTTCATCTGAAGCCAAAACCATCGAAAAAATCCGGAGATGATCTGCGACTCTTTGCGCATAAATCTGCGCAGATGCAGTCGCGAGAATAATCTCCCGCCCCTTTTCAAACTCACTCTTTAAGAATTCCAGGAAAGATATGTTGTAAGGAAGAGATTCGACATTGATGGTAACCCGTTCTGCCAATTTAATTTTCAATACGGATATACCGCAGAAAAGCCACCTGATTATCAGGAAAATATTAAGGGGGTTTTTTTTGAGAAAAAGAAGAGTACTTTCATAAAGAAGATCACTTTTTATGACAGTACCATCAAGATCAACAACCAACGGTATTTCAGTACTATTTATTATCGAAGGTGCCATTATGATATAGAATTTGAAATTTAAAGGTTAAAAGCGTCAAAAATCAAAATATACTAAAATCACGTATTTTGAAAGTGTAATCTTTTAATGATAAAGGGATTTAATGCATTGTTGAATCAGGAGTTTAACCCAAATTGTCTATTAGACTAATTATTTCACAATCACAAATCCCGAAAACTGAGCTGTTTAATACATCTTATTAGATGTATCCTAAAAAAAAAGTTTCTGTACTGTAGGCTGAAACTCGACCATTCCCGGTACTCATCATCGAGAATTGAATTGTTTCTTTCCAATATATGGCCAATTAGATTATACTTGTCAAAGTACTTATGTGCTGTCGGATGATCGTTTATATCGGTGAATAAAAACTCTGGCTTCATCAGTATACTCAGATCATCGGAACGTATAAAGAATATTTGCACGCATTTAATGCAGGAATTGGTTTTTCTATTGCAATATGGAATCAGAACAAATGATCTTTATGTTTATTATCTGCAATAATGAAGGCTTTAACAGGCTTTTATTGTAATAAAAAGCTAATTCACAAATGAAATTACCAGCTGTCTTATGCAAAGCAAAATGTGAAAAGTTTTTCGGTGAAAGTGGGAAATGTTAAATCGGTGTTGACATTATGTGGTCAATCATCAGATTTAAATTCAAGGGTTTAAACCAGAGGTGATCATCTTTTAATATGATCAACAATGTTATTTCTTTGAAGCTTTATATTTGATACTATGCGCAGACCAAAAGTGATAAGTGGATTATCTACATTTCCCCCATATCCATTTGAAATTGAAATCCCTGTATATGGTTCAAGAGAAATACTCGAAATGGAATTTCTCAGTTTCCATTGATACATTGTAAAATTATATCCTCCCTTGAGACCACCCGAGAATCCTGGATACCATTTTCTTCCTGTCATTGTTCCATTATAATATTCTATCAAATACATATTTCCAAATCCAAAATAGGAAGACAGGAATAGATGTGAAGATAAATATCCGAAGTTTTTCTTTAACCTTACTTCAACCGCACTTTCGTAACCGTGAGAATAATTTTCACCTTGAAATGGATAAACATAGGCATATCCAATCCACAATAATGTTGAAAATGGATTAGGGTTTTTATCTATTTCCAAACAACCGATTAATTCGATGTTTCCTAAATATCGACCTTCTTCATATCCGACATAAGGGACATCTGCTTTTGAAAATGAAGCGCTTATAGAAAATATCAGAAAAAATCTTGTTACATTTAGTTTCCAATCGCAAAATAATTTGTACATTATTATACTCTTTCTTATGATTTGTTTCCTGTTGTATCTGATGTGTTCTTGTCCATTTCTACCTTTCAGGAAACCACGCCAGTGGAGCCAGATGTCT
>CAYYNL010000161.1:0-9819 GCA_964472925.1 uncultured Fibrobacter sp.
GAGCTTTTTACGGGATTAACGGAGCTTTTTACGGGATTAACGGAGCTTTTTACGGGATTAACGGAGCTTTTTACGGCATTAACGGAGCTTTTTACATCAGCGTCGGAAAATTTAACGTCAATACCAAAACTTAAACCTAAAAAATGCAGTAGGTGACGATGAAGAACCGTAAGATATTGATGCAGAAAGGCTTGAAGTCCTTATTCCAGAAAGCCAATAATGGAGATCAGAGCAAAAAAATGGAGTTTTGAATACCGTTTTCTCAGGAACCACCACACCTCCTGAACCTCCAGACATCCGAACTCTTCTTTTTCTCTTAACCGTAATATTATAAGATCGACAGGAAAAAAGAGGAGAGGCCATAATGAAAGATAACAGCTATAGAAAGCCCAGTCTGCAGGAGATAAAGGAAAAACTCAGCCCTACTCAATTCAGGGTGACTCAACTGTGTGGCACAGAACCGCCCTTTGAAAATGAATATTGGGATAATAAAAAAGAAGGAATCTATGTGGATATAGTCACAGGTGAACCTCTTTTCAGTTCAAAGGAAAAATATGACTCTGGTACAGGATGGCCTAGTTTCACAAAACCCATAGACAAACAAAGAATTATAGAAAAAATGGATTCCAGCCATGGAATGATCCGAACTGAAGTGAAAAGTAAAATTGGTGATTCTCATCTGGGCCATGTATTTAACGATGGTCCTGGATCGGAAGGATTACGCTATTGTATTAACTCTTCAGCGCTGCGTTTTATCCCCAAAGAAAAACTGGAAGAGGAAGGTTATGGGGAGTACAGGAAATTGTTTGAAGCGCCCTGATTTTTTATGCCTCCTAAAGCTCCCGATGTACATCGGCATTCCACTTCCGGTCTTAAAGTCCCCCTTTGGGGGATTTAGGGGACATAAGGTATAGGGGATTATGGATTTAACGCCATAAATGCCCTTGCCTCTTTCCTGCCATTGCTATACTATTATAGACGGTTATGATTCAATCAGTTAGGGAAATTTCCCTCTGTTACTATTCCATATTCAGGTAATCCCTTAAGAATCGGTCGCTAAATGAATTCAAGGAATATGTCCCAGGTAGCAAGTGGTTTGATAAACACCCCATTTTTCAAAAATTTGACCAATCAGCGCGATCTGATCATAGTTCTGGGAGTGATAGGGATATTAGTGGTGATGGTTATCCCTATTCCTACCTTTTTAATGGATATCATGCTCTCATTAAGTCTGTGTCTGGCTATGGTGATACTTCTGGTATCCATGTACACCAAAGAAGCACTGGAATTTTCTGTTTTCCCTTCACTGCTTCTTACGATAACTTTGTTTCGTTTGTCGCTTAATGTGGCTACCACCAGACTTATTCTCAGTCGGGCAGATGCCGGTGAGGTAGTGAGAGTTTTTGGAACATTTGTGACAAGTGGAAATATGGTGGTTGGAGCCATAATTTTTCTTATTATAGTTATCATTCAATTTGTGGTTATTACAAAAGGTGCTGGAAGAATAGCAGAAGTAGCCGCGAGATTTACTCTTGATGCCATGCCAGGTAAACAGATGGCCATAGATGCAGATCTCAATGCAGGGTTGATAAATGAGGAGCAGGCAAGAGCAAGAAGGGGCCAGATTTCCCGTGAAGCAGACTTTTACGGAGCTATGGATGGAGCATCGAAATTTGTCAGAGGTGATGCTATTGCCGGAATTCTTATTACAATTATAAATATTATCGGAGGATTTATAATCGGTATTGCCCAAATGGGTATGGATTTTTCTACAGCACTATCCACCTATACCACTCTTACCATCGGTGACGGATTGGTTTCTCAAATTCCTGCTTTAATGATTTCGGTAGGCTCAGGAATTTTAGTCAGCAGGGCTGCATCTCAGAACGATCTGGGACAGGAGATATCTGATCAGCTTTTTTCCAGACCAAAGGTTTTGGGGGTTGCCGGGGCCATGATGATTTTATTTGCTCTTATTCCAGGATTTCCCAAAATACCTTTTATAATCCTGGGGGCATCTTGCTTGGCAGCCGCATATATGGGCTCGAAAAAGCAAAAAAAAGAGGTAAAGGAGAAATCAGCAGAGCAAGCACAACCGGAGCAAAAGGAGGAGAAAATAGAAGACTATCTTCATGTGGATCCGATGGAGCTGGAGATAGGATACGGTCTTATTCCACTGGTTGATGCAAAGCAGGGCGGCGATCTTCTTGACCGTATCACCATGATAAGACGTCAATTGGCAACTGAATTAGGAATCATAATTCCTCCTATTCGCATAAGGGATAATATTCAATTGAAACCAAATGAGTACCGGATCAAAATAAGAACTATTGCGGTTGGCAAGGGTGAGCTGATGAGTGGTGCTTATCTGGCAATGGATCCAGGAACAGCGACAAAGAAGATCCGCGGAATTCAGACAGTAGAGCCAGCATTTGGACTTCCGGCCTTATGGATTACCGAAAGTCAGAAAGAGGATGCCGAGATGTCAGGCTATACTGTTGTTGAACTACCGGCGGTCCTGGCTACACATCTTACCGAAATAGTCAAGAGTCATGCTCACGAGATATTGTCCCGTCAGGATGTCCGTACACTTTTGGATAATATTAAGGAAAGCAATTCGACTCTGGTTGATGAGCTTATACCTGGTGTGCTGAATGTCGGTGATGTGCACAAGGTTCTGCAGAATCTTCTCAGGGAACGGGTTTCCATCAGGGACCTTCTGTTGATTCTTGAGACTCTGGCCAATGTATCTTCAAGAAGCAAGAATACGGAGATATTGACAGAGTATGTGCGCAATGCACTTAGTGCCCAAATCTGCGAAATGTACAAAAACGAAGATTCAATAATACCTGTAAGTACTCTGGATCCTAATCTGGAAGCGAAACTGGAAGGTGTGGTACAGGAGACCGAGTCTGGTTTCCGATTCAATTTGTCTCCCGGTGAAGTTGGCAGAATACTGGATAAAGTAGGGGAGATGGTAGAAAAGATTAAAGGCAGCGGAGAAGTTCCTCTGGTAATCTGTTCGCCTACTATTCGTTCGGCATTCAAGCGGCTTTGTGAGAGTAATTACAGGGATCTGGTTGTATTATCATACAATGAAATTGTACCTGGAATAGAGATCCGATCTTTGGGAATGATATCGATTTAGTGTAAATAAAGATATTGGTGAGGGATTATGAGAATAAAAAAATTCACTGCTTCAAGTATGCGTGAAGCATTGCTGCAGATAAAAGAGGAACTGGGTGAAGACGCTGTTATATTGAAGAGCAGAAAGATTCCCAAAGGCGTTTTTACTCTTGGCTCTAAAGATGAAATAGAGGTTACCGCAGGAATTGATGAGGAAGCGGTAAAGAAAGAACATATAGCTCCGCTGAAGATGAATGAAAACTCGACAGGAGTATATAAACGACCCCGCAGCTCAAATATCATCGATACAAACGCACCTGATGCTCCAGAGATCAGACCCTTTTTTAAAGAACTGATTTCGCAGGAGAAAACTCAATCGGATAACTTGGATTCGAAATCAAAAAAGGACAAACAGCAGATTGAGGAACTAAAAGAGAATATCCAGGAGTTAACTACACTGGTGAAAAACATCGTAGGAAACAGCTCCACTGTTCCATCAGCTTCTCCGGCACTATCAGGCGTATGGATGAATATTTATAAGCAGCTTTTGGATGCAGAAGTAAAACCGGAAATTGCCGGCAATGTGCTTAAAAAGATCGGTTCAACAAACCTGTTAGTGTCAGATGCAATGGCAGAGAAGAAATTCCTTTCTTCACTTAATGATATATTTCCAGTCAGCGGACCGATAAAGTTGAAAAAAGGCAATCCTTTAGTGATAGCATTTGTCGGACCTACCGGTTCAGGGAAGACTACCACTCTGGCTAAGATCGCAGCCCACTGTTGTCTTAACAAGAACCGCAAAGTTTCCATTATAACTGCAGATACTTATCGAATAGCTGCAATAGAGCAGATCCGTATGTTTGCTGATATCATAAAGGTTGGATTGCATGTTGTCTTTTCTCCTGATGAAATTGCCGAAGCGATGAAAAGCTGTGCATCCGATGATCTGGTATTAATTGACACCGCTGGAAGGTCTCAGAGAAATGATGAGCACATGGATGATTTGAAAGATCTTCTTAGTGCTTTTAGTCCAGATGAGATTCATCTGGTGATGAGCGCTACCACCAAGGATTCTGATCTCTGCGATATAGTTAACCGATACCGTCCACTAAAAATAAACCGCCTGATTTTCACAAAACTGGATGAGACCGTAAAACTGGGCAACATATTTAACATTGTCAGTGAATCAGCAGTTCCTGTTTCCTATTTTACTTTTGGACAAAGTGTTCCTGATGATATCGAACTTGCTAATCCATCAAGATACATTCAACGGCTGTGGGGAGTAGTAAAAGGTGAATGATCAGGCTCAGAAATTGCGTGAACTGGCGAGAGGCCATGCATTTATAAATTCTGCAGATAATTTTTCAAATAATAATATCGCTCCAGCCCCAGTTCGCTGCAAAAGTATAGCGGTTACCAGTGGTAAAGGCGGTGTAGGGAAGACCAATATCGCTTTATCATTGGCAGTCAGTCTGGCTTCACTGAAGAAAAAGGTACTTCTATTAGATGCGGATCTGGGGTTGGCGAACGTGCATATTCTGCTGGGATTGGCACCCAGATTTAATCTGTCCCATTTTTTCAATCAGAGCTGTAGTCTGGAGCAGGTGATAATAAAAGGGATTGGGGGAGTGGATATTCTTCCCGGCGCTTCGGGTTTGGAGGAAATGGCTAATCTTGATCTGGGGCGTCTGGAGTTACTTCAGCATCATTTCCAAAACCTTGAACAGCAGTATGATTACATGATAATCGATACGGGGGCAGGAATTGGGGCAAATGTGATTAGATTTGCTTCCAGGGCCGACCTTGTGGTATTGGTGATGAGCCCTGAACCCACCTCGCTTGCAGATGCCTACGCGATGGTAAAAGTACTCTACGAAAAGGGAGCCAAAAGAATTCAAACTTTAGTGAATATGGCCGTTTCTGAACGTGATGGGGTTGAAACATTTGACAGACTAAATGCTTTAGTGGTAAAATTTCTGAAACAGCCACTGGAATTACTTGGAATTCTTCTATTTAACAGGGAAATACCTAAATCAATAAGAAAACAGCGGCTTATGGTTCTGGATAAGACAGGTGATGCTTTCAGTTTAAGAATTTCTGCTGTGGCCAGAAAACTCTGTGGGATAGCGCCTGTGGAAAGGACTGGTTTTTTCAGGAAATTCTGGTAAGGACAAGGGGTTACAAAGATGATTTATTGGATCAGAAAAGCGGCGATGCTATTAGGTTATACTGTTTTTTTTGGTGTTCTCTTTTTAAGTCTTTCATCAAGCGATGATCCATTTAATTTTGGTTCTCTGATAATGTGCATAATTAAGGCACTGATAGGCGGAGGGTTGTTCTGGTTTACCGGATACATTTTGGGAGATATCTTTTTCAAAGGTGTATTAACCGATTTAGAAGTGGAAAAGTCATGTATGCTTGAGGGAGGATTGATACAGCGAATAAATGAGAAAAACGAGGATGCTCTCCCAGGAGGGCCAGACATGCCTCTGGTTGAAGCTGAAGCGGATCTTTCTAAGCAACAAAAAACAAAACCGGCAAATCAAAATAAGAAACTGCATGAGGCCTAAGATATGTCCAGTCTTGAATTGCTATGGCGTGAATACAGGGAAAGTGGTTCTAAAATTTCCAAAGATAAATTGTTAGTGGAGTATGCACACCTGGTTAAATATGTAGCTGCCAGGATTATGGTAAATCTCCCTAAGCACGTAGACAGCAATGATTTGATAAGTGCTGGAATAATGGGGCTGATAAAGGCGGTGGAAACATTTGAACCGGAACGCGGTTTTAAATTTGAGACTTATGCGAGTCATAAAATAAGGGGAGCCATTCTTGATGAGCTGAGATCTTTGGATTGGGTACCCCGTTCGGTAAGGCAAAAATCCAGAGATCTTCAGAGGGTTTTTGCGAAGCTTGAAAACCAGCTTGGCAGGGTTCCCTACGATGATGAGGTATGTGAGGAGATGGGGATAAGCCTTGCGGAATACGAGGACCTTCTCTCCGAAGTTACACCCACCACGATTCTTTCATTAGAGGAATCGATGCCTGACCGGGAATCGGATTCAAAGGAGATAAGGCTTATAGATACAATAGAGGACCCTGGGAGTGATAATCCACTAAAGGAGATGGGGTTTGCAGAGGTAAAGAACATACTTAAAAGTGCCATTGCAGAGCTTCCGGAAAAGGAAAAACTGGTAGTAGCACTCTATCATTATGAAGAGTTGACGCTTAAAGAGATAGGAGTGGTGCTGGATATAACAGAATCGCGGGTAAGTCAGATTCATTCCAAGGCGATTCTGAAGCTGCGTTCCAGACTTTTGCAGAAAATAAATGCATGACAATTGCCGGGAGAGATTGGGGTGAGTGGAGTAAATGTAAATATTTCCGTATCTAGTTTGCCGCACTTTGACCGTCATCAAAATGATGCTCACCAAAGACCGGTAATCAATCAGCAGCAGAATGCCCAGATTGTTAATTCAGAAATCGCACAGAGGGTTACCAGACCGGTAGAGGCTGACCATGCCGAGGGAAAAATTATTGACAGCAAGCAGAAGATTATACGGCAAAAAAACAGAAAAAGAAAGAGATCAAGAAGCTTTCAGGAGCAGGCTTCAGAAAAAGCAGACAGAAGAGACGATGGCCATTTTGTGGATATCGAGGCATGAAAAGTAAACAGAGGTAATTTTAAATGGTAAAAAGAAAACCTGATCCATACAGAATAAAAAGAATCACCGAAAGTATAATCGGTTTACCGACCTTGCCTACAATAGTCTCTAAAATGCTGGAATTGGTTGATAATCCCCGGACCAGCGCAGCTTCACTGGCCAGACTCATTTCTTCAGATCAGACTCTTACCGCACGAATACTGAAGCTGGCAAATTCTGCTTATTATGGTTTCCCCAGAGAAATTTCTACTGTGAATATGGCAATTGTTGTGCTGGGATTTAACACCGTCAAAGAAATGGGGTTGTCCCTTTCGGTGTTTGATGTATTCAGGAATCAGGAGAATGCTTCTGTTTTTGATGTCTCCAGATTCTGGGAACATTCCATCGGTTGTGGTATTGCTTCCAGAATGTTAGCCAGGAATTACCATTCCAGAAACGATTCAGAAGCGTTTGTTGCCGGCCTTCTGCATGATATCGGAAAAATCATTCTTAATCAGTATTTTAATGGAGAATTTGCCCAGATAATGGATATGGTCGCAGAAGGGGATACATTGGAAGATGCCGAAGAGTCGGTAATTGGAACCAGCCATGCACAGGTTGGTTGCTGGCTGGCTGAGAGATGGAATCTTCCGGAGATAATTTCACAAACAATATTATGTCATCATAATCCATGGATTGCAGAAAAGGACAATGTGTTTATCGCTACCATAACTCTGGGAAATTATCTTTGCCATCTGTGCAACGTTGGCAATAGCGGAAGAACTTCAATCAGCGGACTAGACCCAAAGCTTTGGGAGATATTTCAGAATGAGAAAGTACCCCTGGATGAACCGGATCTGGTGAATCTGCAAACCGATTTTCTGCTGGAGTTTGACAGGGCTGATACTTTTATTTCTTTGATTCAGGAGCAGAAATAGGGCAGTAAGGGGAAGAGAAATTTTATCGTAACGGGCAATTACCAGTAATCAAGTCTACCTAGTGTCATTAAGCTGTGATCCAGTGGCGCTCAATTGGAATCAGAAATAAAGATCAATGTAAGTATGAATAGTTGGAGTTTTCTTAAATTTCAACATTTGTGATGAATTGTCTTTTCCCCAGACAATATCCATTGCCAGACTTCGTTCTATATTCAAGATCATGGAACGAATACCAAATCCAATACCGGCACCACTTTCTACTGGTCCATTGGTGATTCCCAGAAGACTTCTGGTAGTGGTAGAGACACGACCATAGTCAAAGATAAGTGCACAATCTATTCTTTGCCTCACTGCAGAAAACAATTTGTTTCTTTTCGACAAAATAGGAACATCTATTGCTGGCATGAAAAACAGTGGAAAACGGTATTCCATGGAAAACAAAAGACTGTTATTGCCATCCAAATTCAATCCGATTATTGCACTGGGGTAGCCTCTTAATGAGCCGTTACCACCAAGCTCTAATGTGTGAAATGGTCCGGCATCATCATTTCTCAACACACTTTGAAAACGATATGCTACTTTATGTGATGGAAAAAATCCACCGTGATAGAAATCAAAACTGGTAGTCAATTGGATAAAAGGATCGAACCTGTCTGAATATAAATGGTTAGATTTGACTTCGGCCAAACCCAACCATCCACTGCCAGGATCAAAATAGGGTTTGCGATAGTCAGAGATCCAAAAGATCGAGGAGAAGAGTTCACGGGTTTGCAGATGAAGTTCCCGGTCGCCTATCTTATATATGTCTTTTCTTAGTGTGGGGTTAAGCCCTATGGAAACTCTGGTACGGTTTTTTATTCTTCTTCCGAAACGGAAACGGTTAGAGAAGATGAAATGATCGGTATGCAGAACTTCATCGGGATAATAATCCACTCCTGAACCTATGGTAAAGAAATAATCGCTAGGTAACAGTGGTTTTGACCAGGAAAACGAGAAGCTTCTCCAATCCCAAACTGATATAGAGGTGTAGAAATTTTCCATCATTCCGCGGAAATTATTGTTTGCCAGTCCCAGTTCCAGCCGTAACCAGAGGTTTTTTTCTCCATACTTGTATGAGTACCACATCCCACCCCCTGTTGGGGAGGCATACATTTTCTCTTCTACAATTACAAAGATTTCCACACCCTCTTCTTTTTTGAGGGCAAAAACATCTACTTTGGAAAAAAGATTAGTCTCTTCCAATTTTTTTTCACCGATCCGCAGTTTCAGAGAATCAAAAACAGTTGCTGTATCAATCCCCATAAACAGCTTAATGGCTTTTGATTTGGTTGTTTTGTTTCCGAAGATGTTAATTTTGGTAATTTTCAGTTCTTTTGGCAGAGGCTGATGTGAAATGGAGTCTTGAGCAATGCAGAGCTGAAGAAATAAAGCGATTAAAAAGAAGACTGAAATTATTCTGTAAGTGAGATACAAAGAAGAAATCCCATGTTTTAACGTTTTTGGTATTACCGGCGGCCGTTATCAGACCATTATCTATCGATTCATAATACAATGATTTAATGGGTAATTATAGCAAAAAAACTAATGTAACTTATCACCTTTTTAATATTTCTGCATATTTGGCTAATGGCAAGGGAAAAATAAGGAACGGAAGAACTGTAAGCCGGGTTCTGTCTTTTCCTTTTGGGAAGAGGCAGTCATTTATCTGGCCCCGCACAGAGGCGGAACATTTAGCGACCTACCCAGGGGAATAGAACGGACCATTCTCTCCTGCAGTTGTCTGCAGAAATCCCCTCTACTTGGTCTTGCACCGAATAGGGTTTACCTGCTCCCGTCTTTGGCTAAGCCTGCTGCGGGACGGTGAGCTCTTACCTCACCTTTTCACATCTCGCCCCTTCTGCAGCCCATTAGAGCCGTAGAAAGAGTGGCCTTTTCTCTGTGGCACTTTCCGTACCCTTACGGGTCCTTCGCTCAGCACGAGGTATCCTGTCCTGTGGTGCCCGGACTTTCCTCTGTAATACTTTGATTACAGCGACTGCCCGATCTTCCGTTCCCATAAAAGATTACGGTTGAATATAATTAAAAGTTTTTAAAAATACTCAGCAATTTAA
>CAYYNL010000162.1:0-9767 GCA_964472925.1 uncultured Fibrobacter sp.
AATTACTGCAGTTGTGTAATGATTCTGAAGCAGGTAATGAATTTTCGATTTTAATATTTTTTAATAAGGTTATAAGGTTGTAATCATTGGTTTTTTTGCTGCTACTAAGGTTAAACAAATACTAAGGTTTTTAGGGATTATGATACAATTCCCTCTTAACCTTAGTATCTCTCTTCTAAAACCTTAGTAGCAGAAGTAACACGTACACAATAAAACCTTATTACCTTATTTTCATCTTCACAAGTAGCACAAACTGTTACCATTAATTTCGGAACTCATTAATGGTAAACCCTATAGATGTATAAGGTTACGTGTTTCCAGACTGGGGTGTAAGGGGCGGGAATATCTGCTTAATAAGAAATTCAGGTTAAATTGGAACTGCTCTATCAGGTAAAGGTAAGCTGGAGTCGCGTTTCAGGTATATCTTATAAATACCGATTTGAGATATTTCTGTTCAAGTATGGCGGATAGTCTTTTTACAATCGATTGGCGAAGCTCTATATTCTGACTTAAATGAATCTGATTTGCCTGGTTCAGACTGGTTCCAACCATAAAAGTTATCTCATCACTTTCCAGCAAAACCTCCGCTAGCTGAACAGCAGCATTGATAGTTTCCGGAATAATTCCCCTGTCCAGATACTCCGTTGTTTTAGTCATGGTTATGATTCCTTCAGTAACCAGATCTACTCCATCCATAATTGAATGAGGAGGAACTTCGGGATGAATATTTCTCAGATCAACAGAGATACTTTTATCCAGTTCACGCCCTATAATCTTGGCTGTTGTTCCGCCACAAATCACCTTTTTTCCATCAAAGGAATTAAACACTGAAGCAAGCTGTTTGTCGTTTGCCTGATCCACCGGAGCTCCGGTCACTACCAGAGTCTTTCTGGGCGTTCGAAAATAGATTACCCCGCAAGTGGTATCGTCCCCACATTGCCATCCGTCATTTTCCAAGGCCTTATTAACCAGCACTTTTGCCAGGTTCCTTGCTGAAATGTATGGGTTTTTCTCTACCTGATCCAAAACAGCAGAGTTCACTCCTTCTATCCCCCAACCAAAAGGGGTGGAATGCTTTCCCATGCCCGATTGATTTAAACCATCGGAAAAAAAGATAATCCGGTCATTTTTATGTGCCTGGAATTTCGAAATCAAAAGGGTGGTTTTTCTTTCATGTTCGATGGTGATTTTCTTCTTGTCTACCGGTACAATGAGTCCGTCTCTTAGTAGAACAAAAGGAGGATTGTCGTACTCTACAATATTAACCGTAAGATCAGGGTAGATATCCAGTATAGTAAAAGTAGCATAGCTGATTCTTCTTTCCTTGCAAACAGGAAGGGTTTTCATGATAACAGAAGCGGCTTTTTCGATATCCATGTGGTTGGTGATGAATTTTAAAGCCATTGAGGCGGTAAGGGTAGATAAGACGCTGGCTTTTATACCGCTTCCCAACCCATCGGAGAGTACAGCAACGGTACGGCTTTCCTCTTTTATTCTCTGGGAGAGAAAGGTATCGCCAATTACTCTCTGACTGAATTTACTCTTAGTTTCGGAACCGACTTCTACAAAAGGATTTCTATTCATGATTTGTTATACAGGATTAATATCACCGGAGAAGGATTGAATGATGGAGTTAAGGACGGTTTCTGATTCAGAAGCATTTTCACCCAGGAGATATGCGATTTTCTGGACCATGCTCAGATTTTTGTTGATAATTTCCTGGGATCTTCGGATAATCTGTTCTTTTTGAATAGATGGTTCGGTGATGTCGGCAAAGACTCCGCCTACTACGGTGTGAGGTTCTATGGTGAATATTGAGCCGTTCAGGATACGGTTTCCAACGCGGATGTCTTTCTGGATTATATCATCAGCATACTGTAATACGTGAGTAAAAAGGCCGTGAAAAGGAACTATTTTCTCCAGGGATGCTCCTTCCATACCGGGATTGGAATCAAAAACGGCTTCAATATCTGCTCCGAAGAGTCTGGCGAAGTTTTTATTCATTTCGATGACTTTGAGGTTTTCATCAACAATGATAACTCCGGAGGGCATAGTACGAAGCAGTCCGCGAGCCTTGTTCTGAGCCAGTTTTCTCATATAAGTAACACACATTGTTTTTTCAGCTTTACCGATAAGTAGCGCATTGGCAAAATCCCTGCAGCTATCGTAGCCGCATCCTCCGCAGTTGAGCTCATCATGGGGTTGTAGTTTACCGATCTGCCGCAGGGCAGTACTTATTTCCTGTGGATCGAACACCTTCTGCTCAATAGGGGCATCTGAGGGAAAATCGTTAATAGGGAAAGAAGGAGATCTGGGGATCTTTTTGCTGGGATAATGGGAATAATCGATTATTTTGTAACGTTTTAAGGCAGTAGAATTGCGATTTGCAGCCTGAGGACCATTCACACAACCACCTTCACAGGCAAGAGCTTCTATAAAAATATTGTGCTCAAGGTTCACATTCTGAAGTCCATCCAAGGCATTGATAATGTTTTTCAGGCCGGAAAAGGACATAAAACAGGAATCATGAACAGAGCAGTTGTTTTTTATGGTAGCTGCCATCCCACCATCCATTGGATACAACGCTCCTTCCTCGGCACTGGCAGGAACGAAGCGATCGGTTTCGGTGGGAGTAATGGATGCCGGATCGATATTTTTTTTCTCCAGCCATTTTCTGAGATCCGAGAAGGTTATAGCTGCATCGATAAGATTAGGGTGGCTGTCGGCTTCCCTTTTTTTGGCGATACAGGGGCCGATGAATACGATACCTATGTCGTTACCGTATTTCTTATGCAATAATTTGCAGTGGCTCAGCATTGGAGAAAGAAGGGCGGTAATGGATGGGGTGAATTGTGGAAGATAACGGGTGATCAGATCTACTACCACTGGACAGGCAGAGGAGATAAAAACTTTCCCATTTTGAAGCTTAAGTTGTTGTGCTACATGAGCGGAGACCTGTTGAGCGCCCAGAGCAGTTTCGGAAACTGCATAAAAGCCCAGAGACTTTAGAGCAGCGATAAGTTGTGCTGGTTTCCATGAGCTGAATTCACTGATAAAGGAGGGAGCCAGAGAGACAATTACCTTTTTTTTAGAACTCAGCAAAGATTCGACTTTTTCCATTTCATCACGAACTTTTTTAGCATTTGCCGGACATACATCGACACAGTGTCCGCACAAAAGGCACATCTCGGGAATAACTGCAGCAGCACCATTTTGGATTTTAATGGCTTTGACCGGGCATTCTCTGACGCATTTATAGCAATCCTGGCATTGGGTTTTTTCGGTGTAAATGGGATTGAGATTGTTCATGAGCACGTTTCCAGAGGACTGAGAAGATGTTTACTGAGAATTTCATCCAAAGATTTTGAGCAAAGATGAAGATACAGTTTGCCATCGATCATGATTGTGGGGCCATCGATACAGTGCCCCTGACAGAGGCTGCCTTTGATTTCTACAGAATCGGTAAGTTGATTTTTCTGCAGAAAATCCTTAATTCTGGCTAAAAGAGCTGAATTTCCGTTGGCAAAACATGAGCTGCCAAGACACAAAGAAATAGAATGCTTTATAGATTTGTTCATTGATTCCATCCGGGGAAAAAATATGTAAAGAATACGAACGGCTTAAAAATACATTTTATTAGCCTTTTTGAGTATAAGCACATTGCTGTGAGCTGTCCACGGAAAAAGAGGATAATCAGGTATTACCTAAATTATACCAATATCGTACCAATCAGGTGTTAGAAAGCAGCCCAAAGGTGTGTAAGTGGCTGATTAATTGCAGAAATTCTTTAAGTAGTGTCTGAGCGAAAAAATACTCCCTTTTTATTGCGACTTGCTAAAGACTGGTTTAGCTGCATCTTCATCGTCACAATACTGCGGTTTTTAAGTTAAATAGAAATCCGGGCACTTTTTTTATGATTCATCTGGGTTATGTGGGAATAAACACTTTTCTGCCGACTGCCAGCAAAACGTTTCGTCTGGCTAATTACTCTACGGAGCGAATGTTGGAGATCAGCAGGAAAAATCTATACTCGCTCAGAGAGATACTTCAATGGAATGTGGAGCATCGGATAAAGCTTTTTCGGATCACTTCAGGGCTTATTCCATTTGGATCTCACAGAATCAATTCAGGAATCTGGAAAAAGGAACTTAAAAGTGATTTTCGGGTGATTGGGGAATTTATACGCAGGAATTCTCTTCGGGTCTCGATGCATCCGGGACAATACACCGTTATTAACACACCTAATAGTGAATTTTATGAGCGCAGTCTGAAGGATCTGCAATACCATTGTGCAGTTCTGGATTTGATGGAGCTGGATGGTTCACATAAAATTGTGATTCATGGGGGTGGAATATATCAGGATCGACAGGGCTCTGTTGCCATACTTTTGCAGCGGTTGGAAGGGATGAGCGAACCGATAAGGAAGAGATTGGTTATAGAGAATGATGAACGCAATTTCAGTGCAACTGATATTTACACTGTTTGTAAGAAGGCGGGATATCCCGGTGTGCTGGATGTTTTTCATCATCAGTGTTTTCCCAGTTTTCAAAATCTGGGAATAAGGGAAATCATCGAACAGTTCAGAGAAACCTGGCCAGATTGGCAGCGGCAAAAGATTCACTATTCTAATCAGGCACCCCAAAAACACAGGGGAGCTCATTCTGAGGGAATCGATCTGGAACAGTTTTCCCGCTTCTATGAAAAAGTGAAAGATATGGAGCTGGATATTATGCTGGAAACCAAGGATAAGCAACAGTCTGTGCTGAAGATCCGTAAGAATTTTCCGGAGATATCATGACAGAAGGTCCCCAAAAAGAGGCGTTAAGTTTTCTAAGGGATATTGATTTGGATGCTAAAGTGACACTCCTGTACCATGGTGATGGCGATGGGGTATGTTCGGCGGTGATGATTTATAAATGTCTTCAAAGGAGGGGAATTTCAGATATCAATCCATTGGTTCTGGAAAGGGGAGAGAATCCATTTTCAGAGAGAACGATTAGAATGATTAAAGGTTCTGTTACTGATTTTCTTATCGTGCTTGATTCGGGCAGCAGAAGGGGGACATTTCAAAACATAAGAACGCTTATTATAGATCATCATGTTCCGGACAGTATTCCAGAGGTGGAAGTATTTTTCAACACCTGGTCAGACAAAACAAACAGAATCACCAGTGAAGCGGTATTTGATCTGGTTAAAATAATAACTCCTGAAGATGATTTACAGTGGTATTCGTTAATAGGAGCAGCGGCTGATGCCGGGTTAACAAAAGCATTAAGCCGTTATACCGAAAATAAAAGGAAATACTCAAACAGGGAGATTCAGGAGTGCATTTCCTTGATAAATGCGTCACGTCGCCATTGCAGTTTCAGAATAGCTGAAGTATTTGATTTGCTGGTCCGTTCGACTTCACCTGCAATATTCATAGCATCTGCAAAGAGAGCTGGAATAGACAAGCTCAGAGAGGAGCTGAAACTGGAATTAAGAAAAAATCTTAAAATTGCACCGGTTTTCAGTAATTTTTTTGTTTTGTTTCAGCTTTACAGCCCTCATCAGATTCATCCCCTGATAGCCAGTATCTGGAGTGTAAAGCTTAAACGATATGTTGTGATTGCAGCAAACTGGGGATACCTGCCGGGGAAGGTGAGTTTCAGTATGAGAACGAAATCGGAAAAAGATTTACTGGCTATTTTAAAAAAGTATAGAAAACCAGGGGAGGAGATTGGTTTTGGTCACAGCAGGGCTACCGGTGGAATAGTAAAAGAGGAGGTTTTCAGGGATTTTCTGAAGCGGTTGGGTTTTAAAGGGATCACAATGGCACAGAAATAGCTGCCTTCCAACCTTACAAATCAACTTCAGAGTGTAATAACCTAAGGGAAAGGGTGAAAAAATGAACATGCTGATTCTTTATTATTCCATGTACGGGCATACATTTGCACTTTGTGATGCTGCGGCTCAAGGAGCCAGGCAGGTTCCTGGAACAGTTGTAACCATGCGCAGGGTTCCTGAGACATTGCCTGCAGACTTGTTGGAGAAGTTAGGGGCCAGCGAAGCTGCCAGAAGTTTCAGGCAGGATCCGGTAGCTACCGTAATGGATCTGGCCGATTATGACACGGTTATTTTTGGTACTCCCACCCGTTTTGGAAACATGTGTGGACAGATGCGCTCCTTTCTGGATGGGACTGGGGCATTATGGGCCAGCAATGCCCTGGTGGGGAAAGTGGCCAGTGTAATGACTTCATCTGCAACCCAGCATGGAGGCCAGGAATCCACCATTCTCTCCTTTATCCCTACGCTTCTTCATTTGGGATATGTATATGTAGGGCTTCCCTATTCCTTTTCTGCTCAGAACCGTATCGATGAAATAAGTGGATGTTCTCCTTATGGGGCTTCTACGATTGCTGGATCCGCCAATGAGCGTAAGCCTACGGCTAATGAACTGGAAGGTGCCCTTTTTCAAGGTAGACATGTGGCGATGATCGGAGCCAGACTTGCTAATGTGGGATGAGCAATCATTCAAAAAAAAGAGCAATATGGGAAGATTCCTTTTCATATTTTCACCACTGGATATAATCCTAAAAACCGCAGTAGATTGACGCGGATAACAGGTAATCTATTGCGCATAAAGGCTTTCAGTCCTTTCGGTCTTATCACCAGTAGATAAAACCTTCAAGGACTTCAACCCTTTCTGCATCAATATCTTACGGTTCTTGATCGTCACCTGCTGAGGTTTTTAGGATAATTGGGGGTAAGAAACAGGCATGATAGTTGTAGTAAGGTCATGCTGTAGGTTGTAAGTTTTTCTGCAAGATAGGGAGGCTGTCAGAATGTATTCGTATAACCTGTTGGTATCTTACAGGTTCAATGAGTTTCAACAGGCCAGAGATGAAGTTATCAGGTTGCTGGCAGAGATGGGGGATAAGGATCCTGTTGTGCAGAAAACTGAAGTAAAAGGGATAATTGGGGTTAGGACGTATATTCCTTCGCGGGAGGTTATATCCAGAGTTCGTCAGTTTTTCCATCAGGATGCGCAAAAGGTACAACATGCGGTTAAATGGGTTCCGGTGGATGTCTGGTGCAACTCCGAGCTGGAAAATATGGTGGAGACGGTCAGAACAGTTAAAGATCAGGTAGCTGAGAATGAAACCTGGGCAATGGATCTTGAAAAGAGGAAATACCCGGCTCATCATATTTACCAGATAGTAACCAGGCTTGCTGAACCTTTTACTCAGAAGGTGGATCTTAAGAAACCTGACAAATATTTACGGGTAGACATTATCGGCGAGCAGGCTGGTATTTCTGTTTTAAAGCCGGAAGAGATTTTTTCGATAGCCAGAGGCTGAATTTTTCTTACGAGCTTCCATCCAGGACCAGCTCCCATTTATTATTTACCTGTCTGAAAAGAATCAAACCGCACAGCCTGGTTTTTATATCAATCAATGATGCTGCCAGGCAGAAAGCTGCTGCGGTTATAGAAGCACCGTGTCCCACTAAAAGCAAATCACCATCAAAGTTTTTTAACAGCAGATTAACTGTTCGGGCTACTCTGGGACAGACATGCTCTTCCATGTAAGGTTCTGGAAATACCGGGTTAACCATAGAGTGGTAGCTGGTATCAATTTTTTGGGGAAACCGCAAACAAAGTTCATTAAGCTCCAAGAGTTTTACTGGTGCATTAAACCATCTGGGATTGAGCCATTCACATAAACCATTCTCAATTTTTACTTTGAGCCCACAGCGGTTGGCAATGACCGAAGCGGTTTCTACAGTGCGTAAAAATGGGGAAGAGAAGATATGGCTGATTCCTGAGAGTTTCAGCTTATCAGCTAATTGTCTGGCTTGAGTTCTTCCCAGAGAAGAGAGAGCTGGGTCAAAGGGATTTTTAGCACTTTTAACCCATTGGAGATCGATCTGTTCTGAGTCACCCACAAAATCTTCACGATGACCGTGGCGGGCCAGGTAGATTTTTCTGTAAGACATGAGTTTTTCTCTGATGTTTTTTATTCTATTGTAACTTTTGGCTAAATCGATGGCAATCAGGTTTTAGCCGGACTACGTAATGCACCGAATTTGATTGTATTATCACACTGGCCAAACTACCCTTTTTTAGTACGGGACTTCGTGGAGAAATCTTCAACCTAAAAACCGCAGTAGATTGACGCGAATAACAGGTAATCTATTGCGCATAAAGGCTTTCAGTCCTTTAAGGTCTTATCACCAAACCTTCAAGGACTTCAAACCTTTCTGCATCAATATCTTACGGTTCTTCATCGTCACCTACTGCGGTTTTTAGGTTCAAATTCTTCTTCAAAGTGGCATGTTTTGTGCACAGAACTAAAGGGAGCCCATTTTTTATTCAAAGAGGAGTATTACTATGAAAGCGGTAGTTTATCGGGGTATTGGAGATATCTCTCTTACCGATGTAGCGGAACCGAAAATTCAGGATCCCACCGATGCAATTGTTCGTATTACAGCCAGTGCTATTTGTGGTACTGATCTTCATATAGTTAGAGGCAGTATGGGGCCGATGAAGCAGGGAACAATACTGGGACATGAGGCGGTAGGTATAGTTGAGCAGGTGGGTAAAGAGGTCAGAAATCTCAAAGAGGGTGATCGGGTGGTTATCCCTTCTACGATCAGTTGCGGCTATTGTTCCTATTGCCGGGCCGGGTATTTTTCTCAGTGTGACAATGCCAATCCTAATGGTGCCAGAGCAGGAACAGCATTTTTTGGAGGGCCAATAAGCAGCGGTTCTTTTAATGGGCTGCAAGCTGAGAAGGCCCGGATTCCTTATGCCAATGTGGGGCCGGTAAAAATTCCTGATTCGGTAACCGATGATCAGGCACTGGTGCTTTCGGATATTTTTCCTACAGGATATTTTGGAGCTGAGCTGGCTGAGATAACACCCGGAGACACTGTGGCGGTTTTTGGATGCGGGCCTGTGGGGCTTTTTGCTATTGCCAGTGCAAAACTATTGGGTGCAGGGCGGATATTGGCGGTTGATTCTGTGGCTTCACGACTGGAGCTGGCAAGGAGTCAGGGGGCCGAAGTAATTAATTTTGAGCAGGAAGATCCTGTTGAGGTCATATTACAGCTTACCGGTGGAATTGGAGTGGACAGGGTTATAGATGCTGTAGGGGTGGATGCGGAGCGGGCACATAGCGGACCTGCCAAAGAAAAATCGGAAATGATGGCTCAGCAGTTTAAGGATCAGCTAAAACAGGTTGCACCCGAGGCAGACCTCAATGCAAGGAGCTGGAAACCGGGTGATGCTCCATCGCAGGCGCTTATCTGGGAGTTGGGAGCTATAGATAAAGCGGGAACTCTGGCAATAATTGGGGTTTACCCTGATACTGTTCAGTTTTTCCCATTAGGTGAGGCTATGAATAAAAATCTGACTCTGAAAATGGGTAACTGTAATCATCGCCGCTATATTCCCTATCTTTTGAAACTGGTAGCCAGTGCTGCGATAGATCCTCTGAAATTACTGACTCAGGTCAAATCCATGAGCTCAATTTATGAAGCTTATAAAGAATTTGATGCCCGCAGGGAAGGTTGGGTAAAAGTGGAAATCGTACCTGGCTTATAGAAGTAAAAACCGGCATCAGCGAATGCCGGTTCTTTAAACCTAATTTCCGCAGTTGGGGTAGATGTAGTCCCGTATAATATTGAATTGATAAGACTTTAACCTAAAAACCGCAGTAGATTGACGCGTATAACACGTAATCTATTGCGCATAAAGGCTTTCAGTCCTTTCGGTCTTATCACCA
>CAYYNL010000163.1:0-7629 GCA_964472925.1 uncultured Fibrobacter sp.
TTGATGCAGAAAGGCTTGAAGTCCTTGAAGGTTTTATCTACTGGTGATAAGACCTGAAAGGACTGAATGCCTTTATGCGCAATAGATTACGTGTTATCCGCGTCAATCTACTGCGGTTTTTAGGATGATGACAGTCGCTGTCACAAGACAGGCTCGAAAAAACGATTATCAAATTGCATAATGATGGATAAATTTTTGGAAAAACAGAGAAATGGCATTATATTATCACAAAACGGTACAGTTGGGTAAGCATTTATTTAATCGCTAAAGACATTCAGGCATATCATTTTTTATCTGCTTGCCGATATTACCTGTATTGTCTTCAGACCTGTCATTTTAACATCTACACCTGAATTTGCTCAACTGTACTTGTTTAGAAGGTTAATCTCAACTTTAAATTACTGTTGAGATTGAGATGAATTTACTTTTTAAAAATAAAGATTCACAGGGGTAGTAGAATGGAAAAATTACGATGGTGTGTGGCAGCGATCATACTAGGCATCGGAACACTATCTGCCGGTTCATCACCCACCCGTATGGACATTTTTGATGCATCTGATAATCATCTTCTTTTTGTGACCTTCGAGTACACAGGTGATGTTTGCACCGGAAGAAATGTATATGCCAGTGACGGTACATTTTTGTATCATACAAAAATCGAGAATGGGACTAACGGCTCTGCAAAAGAGATCAGTGAAGATTATCTTGCGAATCGCCTGTTTGCTTCTACAATTACCTCTTCTGAAGGCAGGATCATGTTTTCGACAGTCGATCAGTTCAATCTTTCTCAGTTCGGTTCTGCCCTTAGCTACTCTAAAAGTGGAGAAAATACTTATGAAATAAGACAGGACAACTTGTTAGTCTGTAAAGAGAAGTATGAATACGACACTTCTGGTGCTCTTTCCAATATTATAATATTTGACAAAAACGGCCAGAAAGCCTGGTATGCAATTATCGGATACAAGGATGTAGGCGTAAAGAGGCCGGGAATTGCTCAGCCACTTAATTCGTTAAGGGTGAGCGCAAGCAGAGGTATGGTCACATTTAAGTGTAAACTGATTTCCAGACAGTTCGTTTCTGCCGAGTTACTTACTCCAACCGGAAGAAGAGTAAAGTATCTTGTTCGTAAGGATGTCGCCGGGGGTGATCATGTATTCATCTGCTCCAGGCGGGAATTACCGGCAAGTGGAGCTTATATCGTGCGGGTATCCACAGATGATGTACCGGTACTTGTTCAGAAAATTTTTATACAGAAATAGAAAGAGGTTATTATGTTGCGCACGATAATTTTACCAGTTTTTCTGATATATTTGCTTGTGACAAATATGGCAGCACAAACTGCCATTGAAAATGTGATTCCGCCAAGCCTTCTTCCCCAACTGTTAGCGCTAAACAGGGACCTTCCAACAAAGCAATATCCGAAATATCTTTCTCCTGCAGATCTCGCTGCATCTCCAGATGGTAAGTACATCTATGTGGCGTTGCAGCAGATGAAACAGGTTGCACAATTTGATTGCGCTTCTAACAGTGTTGTCAAATATTTTTCTGTTCCCAATGAACCTACCGGAATTGCAGTGTCAAAAGATGGCCAAACAATATACGTTACCTGCGCATCGGATCGATGGGCCACAGGGCTTGTGTGTGTGATTCCAATTTCCAGCGGAAAAATTACCACACGTATAGTTGCAGGGCATTATGCCAGAAGTCCGGTTCTCTCTTCTGACGGCAAAACGCTATACACCTGCAACTGGCTTGGTAATGATATCTCGGTAATCGACCTTAACACCGGCAAGGAAAGAAAACGTATTGCAATGGTTCGGGAACCTTATGCTGCGGCAATAACCCCTGATGGCGCCACGCTGGTTGTAGCCAATTCTCTTCCTGATCAGAAAGCAATCGATACAGTGACTCTTACCGGAAAGGTTTCGCTTGTGTCCACTTCAAGCGAAAAAGTTGATACTGTTATACCGATTTTCCCGGTCGGTACCCACTCGATGTTTGGGGTCAGTGTTTCGAATGATGGAAAATATGCATTTGTTACCCATCTGGTGGCAAAATTTACTCTTCCTGCGACATTGCTAGAAAATGGATGGGTCCATACTAATAACATGGCCATAATCGATATCGGGAAAAAGAAACTGTTAAATGATGTTGATTTTGATAATTCAGGTCTTGGATTTGCCAATCCCTGGGAAATCGCACAGACCGGTGATGGAAAATATCTTTGTGTTCTTCATTCAGGATCACAAAATATGACAGTGATCGATTACCAGGGGCTTATTACGATAGCCAGTGGAAATAAGGATCTTTCCCATGATTTATCGGCAATCTACAGTATTAAAAAATATGTCGATCTTCCGTTAAAATCTCCCAGGTCAATTGTTATGATTGGCAACACCGCATACATAGCCGGAAGTTATTCCGACTCACTTTATGCAATTTCAATTTCAGCACTTTCTCCAGCCAGAGGGACTCTTTATCCCCTGGGTGAATCGAAACCCATGAATGGGGAGCGCCTTGGAGAATATTACTTTTGTGATGCGAATAACTGTTTTCAAAAATGGCAATCCTGCCATTCATGCCATCCATTTGGACGACCGGATGCTCTTAACTGGATGCTTGCCAGTGAACAGACCCGCCAGCGAAATGCTAAGAGCATGCTTTACTCCTGGTGGACACCGCCTACCAACTGGAATGGGCGACGCATACATGCCGGTGGTCCTGATGGTTCTGTGCGCATGGGTATCTACTTGGAACTGATGATATCACCTACTGAAGATATAGCAGTTCCGATAGATACTTTTTTAATGAGAATGAAACCGGTCATGAGTCCATATCTGGTTAAAGGAAAACTAAGTCCTTCAGCAGAACGTGGTAAAGCAATCTATGAAAGAATAGGATGTGATGGATGTCATCCGGCACCACTTTACACCGATGATGAATTTCATAATGCAGGCGTGAAAGATTCGACTGATGCAACCCTTGATTGGAACACTCCATCTCTGATCGAGGCATGGCGCACGGCTCCGTACGGCCATATTGGCAGTTATGATAAAATTGAAGAAATTATCAAATTGAGGGCACATTCAATCGGTGCTACAAGACTCACTGAACAGGAGATGAAAGAACTGGTTGAATTCGTTTCATCTTTATAAAATTCTTTTTCGGGGAGGTAATGAATCATGATTAGAATGATACTGCAGTCATCTGCAGTGTGTTTACTTATAATATTATCTGCTTTCAGTGATCAGGAAAGCTCAAAATTACAATTCGGGTTCTGGTCACGGATGACACTTGGACAGGTAGTCGAATCAGAAAAAGAACCTGGTTATGACATACCATTTGATAACGAATGGCTGGAGACCATTGATGGCGGGCTAAAAGTAAAATACAAATTGTCACCATCGCTGACAGGAAGGCTCAATCTGGGAGTGGTTATAAATTTAGCAACGGTTTCTCCTGATGTAAGGACTTTTGAAAATTCAGCAAAGAAAGTTTCGGCTACATTGCTTGATGCAAGTCTCGAATACAGGTTGGAAGGTTTATTGAGTGAAAACGATATTTTTAATGTTGAGTTTGGCTATTTTCCATTTAAATACAATATGCAATCAACCAATCTTGGAGAGTATCTGTTTAGAAGCGGTACTTATCCAGGATGGCTTATTTCCAGTTTTGAGCATTCTATCGATAAACCAAAACTCGCAGGTGTACATGTTTCTTACTTTATAGGTTCCAAAATAAGTTTGAAACAGGACCTTATCATCAATTCAGAGGTGGATGTCTGGCCCTATCGAGATATTCACCTTACCTATATTGCGACTCCTTCATTCGGAAAGTTTTTAAATATTGGTGCTGGTGTTCAATTTGCCAGGCTTATTACCCTCGACAATCGTAAAACTACCTTAGGTACAGATCCGGATTACAAAGATGAAAAAACCTTTAATAATAGCATAGGTTATATAACCTCTGGGGGAGATACCATACTATATACTTTTCGGGGAACAAAGGTCATGGGAAGAGCGATGTTTGATGTTAAAGAACTTTTCGGTTATAAAGGAAGAGTATTGGGAAGCGAGGACCTTAAGCTTTATGGAGAAGTGGCTTTGCTTGGTGTGAAAAATTACCCGGGATGGTATGAACTAAGAAAAGAAAGAGCTCCTATGATGGTTGGGTTCAATTTTCCAACATTTAAAATTCTGGATGTACTTTCAATTGAGGTTCAACGATATAAGACTCCATATATTAACACCCAGGAATATATCTGGAAAGCTTCCTCTGCAGTTCCTTATGTTCCACTGAAAAACTTTATGAACCATGATCTCGAATGGAAAGATTCACTGGCTGTAACCGATGATGATATCAGGTGGTCGATCTATGCTTCAAAACAATTTGGAAAATATCTTCGCTTTAGCGCTCAGGCTGCCTGTGACCATACACCAAAAATCTGGTATACCCCGTTTCCTGTAGTACAGAGTACAAAGTACAGCGATCTGGTACCTAAAAGCGATAACTGGTATTATATGATGCGGATGTCGATTTACTTTTAAGCTCTGATGGCTTGTGGCTTTGTTGTAGATTTGAAAATCTACGGTTTTTTTTTGCAGGATGAACTTTATACCCCATTATTCGAACCCTTACCAGTAATCGGGTTGATCTTTTTCAAGAGATGGTTTTTTTAGGGTTCAGTTTAGTACCCCAGAGATAACTTATTGGTACATTGAAGTTTTACCTCTGGGGTATCATTACCCGGGGCAGTCTATTATCAGTTCTTGGAATCTCTACCGAATATGTCCCACTAACTGTTAGTAAAATTAACCAGTTCTTGTAGCTTTCTGAGGGCGTTTCCGGAGTCGATCGATTTACAGGCAAGTTCGATGCCTTCTTTGGGATCGGAAACCAGACCTGCGGCTGCAAGGGCAAATGCAGTATTTAATATCACTATGTCACGCTGGGGACCACGTTTTCCGCTGAGAACATCTCTGATAATTATCGCGTTTTCAGATGGATCGCCACCCTTGATCTCTGAAAGTGGTGAGCGTTTAAGTCCAAAATCTTCTGGCTGGATAGTATAAGTTCTTACAGTTCCATTTTTTAATTCCGAGATCTGGGTAGGTGAAGAAAGCGAGATCTCATCCAGAGAATCCAGGCCATGCACCACGAAAGCACTGCGGGAACCCATATTTCTCAAAACCTTTGCCATAGTTTCGGTCAGCGAGGGTGAAAACACACCCATCAGTTGTGATGTTGCCATTGCAGGATTGGTCAGTGGTCCCAGGATATTGAAGATGGTTCTTATGCCAATTTCTTTACGGGGAGCGATCGCATATTTCATTGCTTTATGAAGAGACACAGCAAACAGAAACCCGATTCCTACATTATCCAGACAATCTCTTATCTTTTCAGGTGAGATGGAAATATTGACGCCCAAAGACTCCAGAACATCGGCGCTCCCGCATTTGCTGGAAACGGAGCGATTTCCGTGTTTGGCTACCGTTGCTCCTGCGCCTGCGGCTACAAATGCAGCGGCTGTTGAAATGTTGAAGGTGTTAAGATTATCTCCGCCGGTTCCGCAGGTATCTATTACATTATCTTTATGCTGAGGACAAACCAGAGTAGCCTTTTCCCGCATTACAGAAGCTGCACCAGTTATCTCTTCAACCGATTCTCCTTTCATCCGTAATGAAACAATCAACGCTGCAATCTGGGCATCGGTTGCAGATCCGGACATAATATCAGAAAAAACTCTGGTAGACTCTTCAATAGAAAGGCTGTTTCCGGCGACAACTTTTTTAATAGCTTCCTGGATAGTCATGTAAATCTCTCCCGTATTCAACGGTTAATTTTCAATGGTAAGAAAAGAGAAAAATAATAAGTTTTTGAGGTTCTGTACATTTTTAAGAAAAGAATAATATTTTCATACTGTCGCACTCTTAAACTTAAAAATTGCAGCTAAAGAAAGAAAAAAAGAAGCGCTATGGAAAATAAGGGAAAAAAACGTCCTGAAGCAGTTTTTATCGGTTCATCTGCTCACTTTCGGGAACTTCCTGCCCCCCGGGGGGGAGAGGAATATGCGGTTATGGGGCGTTCAAATGTGGGGAAATCTTCATTTATTAATCATGTGCTGGAGAATAAGGGGCTTGCCAGGGTTTCTAAAAAACCGGGAAAGACCACTCTGGCCAATTATTATCAAATAGATGAACAGATGGTGTGGGTTGATTTGCCCGGATATGGTTATGCCAGGGCGCCGGGTGCGGAGAAGTTACGCTGGTCCAGGCTAATTGCTGATTATTGTGAGGACAGGTCAAATATTAGTGGTCTTATCTGGCTTGTTGATTGCCGTCATATCGGTTTAAAAGCGGATATGGAGGCAAGGCAGTGGTTTAGCAAACTGAATCATCCCTTGTTTGTAGTGCTTACAAAGAGCGATAAAATAAACCAAAGTGAGCGTAAGATGGCAATTCGTCAGGCAATGAAAGTCTTTGGATTACCTGAAGAACCGGTTCTGTATAGCACCCAGGAGCATCAGTCCAGACTTCGGTTCTGGGAAAGGTTTAATTGCTGGCGACAGAGTTTAAGGCAGGAGAAGTAGTTTCTCTTTTGCTTTGATTAAGGAATGGAGTTGTGCACCACATTAGCAGTGCACATTTAGAATTTCAAGCATCTTAATGCATTGTCAGATAACTTATTGAGCATTTTTTGCCATGTTTATCGGATCTATTTATCCGAAATTTATACAACGGCTTTTATGAGGCTATCTGAAGGCAGCTTCTTTTTGTTTTTTCCTGCTTGAGGATTTTCTGCAGAATAGTTCCAGAACTTCCATCAATCTCTTTTCTATTACATTGGCTTCATCATCCCGGTAATCGTTTTGAAGAATAGGGAAAAGCTGAGTGGGACGGAATGTTGAGAATGCTGTTCCTCCGTTTTTCTCATAAAAAAACAGTGGAAGAAACTGCAGAAGAGCCGAATGTTCATCCCGTAGCAGAGTTTTATAGGCCAGTTGAAGGTTACTTATAGTGAGCAATGCGGATCGTTTGTAATCGACACCAAGATTTTGGCTAAATTCTTTATCTATCTGGACCGTACCAAGAAGCTCAAATCCATGGCGTCGAAGTTCACGGGGGAGTTTTTTAAGCACAGTATCGAAATCTATAGGTACTTCCTTTATCAAATAACAGCGCATATGTTTTTCTCCTTAAAAAATTAGATGAGTTTTGTTTTCGGGTGATTTCCTTCAATGGGGGCCTGAACATTTAGCCAGATGATCACCAAAGAAGCTTTTTGAAAATGGGGGTATGACAATTCCCGTCAGAAAGAAATAGCAAAAAACATGCACAGATGATTGGTGAATAGTGGGCCCGCAAAAGCCAAAACAAGGGAATCTTTCTGATGACAGTCAAGCGTGATAGACAAGGTCGTGATGTTTTGGGGCAGATAAAAGTTGCTTTAACCTGAATCGAATATTAAAGTATCGCGACCTGCTTATAAATTCATTTGTTTATCGACTTTGAATTAACGTGCAGCATAAAGGTCTGCACAGTGTGCACAGTCTGGAGTAATATACAGCATCAGGGTCTGCATGGCGTGCACAGTCTGAAGTAACATGCAGCATCAGGGTCTGCATGGCGT
>CAYYNL010000163.1:7729-9679 GCA_964472925.1 uncultured Fibrobacter sp.
AGCATCAGGGTCTGCATGGCATACACAGCCTGAATTAACATGTAGCATCAAGATCTGCACTACCACACATAAGCTTTTCAAGTTTCATGGCACAGGTTTTGAAAATCAAAATTACTCACCTCTCACCTGATAATCCAAAACACTTCAATGATGGAGGCAAAGGCTATGCCTGAATTTGTAAATCCGTTTGTGGGAATGGCTCCAGGTCGGAAATTAACCCATAGTGAACTTTTAAGAGCATTACGGCTCTCGCTTGCAGCGGAGGAAGAAGCTACTCATATCTACATGTCCATAGCGGACGCTACCAACAATGAGCTGGCCAGGGCGGTTCTTATTGATATTGCCAATGAGGAACGGGTGCATAAGGGAGAATTTCAGCGGCTTATTGAGATACTTGCTCCTCAGGAGACCGATTTTATGGCTGAGGGGGCCGCGGAGGTCGATGAGATCAAAGAGAAGCTTGAGCCTGAAAAAGAGAAGAGTGATGAGTCATCATCAGAGATTGTCACTGTGGGAAATCTGAAAAAAAAGCAATAAGGAGGGATACGGATGTCATTACGTCTGCTTAACAGAGATGATGCGCCTTTTGATCAGCAGTTCTGGAATAACCTGGATAACACCATAAAAAATGTGGCTCAGACACAGTTGAGTGTCCGTAAACTTCTTTACACAGAGGGACCTTGTGGATTAGGGATACAATTTGTTCCTGGTAATGAAAAGCTGGTGGAAGCGCTGGAAGGGGGACCGGATATTTCTATTGCTCAGGGAGTTCCCCTGGTGCAACTGAGTTCTTCATTCAGTATTGCAGCAAGGGGTATTGAGGCTTTTCAGAAGGCAGGGGTTAAGATTAATCTGGAGAATCTGATAAGTTGCCTTCTTAAGATCACCTCTCAGGAAGACAAACTGCTTTTATATGGGGTGAAGGCTTCCGGGCTTTACGGTCTGATGAGTCATCCTGAGGTACTTCGGATGAAACTGGATTCCTGGGATCAGGTGGGGGATGCAGTGGAGTCTGTTCTGAAGGCTGTCGAAATTCTGGACAGGGAAGGTTTTCATGGGCCCTATAGCCTGGCGTTATCTGCAAATCTTTACAATAGATTGTTCCGCCGTTACCCCAATACCGAAATCATAGAGATGGATCACCTTAAGACGCTTGTGACCGAGGGGATCATTAAATCGGCAGCAATAGAATCGGGTGGAGTTCTCTTAGCCAGTGCTCAGGAGTATGCATCGATTATACTTGGTCAGGATTTAGTGGCTGGGTTTGAGGGGCCTTCAGGCAGAGACTATGTTTTTACTTTGTCGGAAACACTGGCGTTGCGCATAGTTGTTCCCAGATCGATTTGCGTTCTGGAAGGCTGAGAACTGATATAGGATTTTAGATAGTAGATATTTGATTTAGGAAATAAGAGAGGAGATTTGAGAATCGAAAAATTAGAAATTTGTAATGCAGAAAAAGAGGTTTTTGGGTAGGGTAGAATATTCTGGAATCAATGCATTTTGCTTAAATTGGAAAGGCTGTCTGGACTGGGGGACGGAGGAAAAAAATCGATATAAGAATAAGTATCAGAAGGTCCTCCGAGTAGTACCAGAGGCTAAGAAAATTTCCTTATACTGCTCCCAAAATAACAGAACCAATTGTTCTAACTTACTTCAGATATATTGATATTTCTTCCCGGAAAAATTTCAATAGTTCGAAGGGCCAGCCGAAAAGTATTTAATGAGTAATGTCTTCTTCCAAAATAATTATTAATAAATCAGCGGATGATTTTGCAGAATGGAAAAAATAGTAGGAGGGTTAGGCAGATTGATTCACCAAATATCACATTATTAACTATACTGCTGCATTAAATTTGTGACATTAATAACTGTCCATCTATTTTAAAGTCGTTACTTTTTTTCCGTGCTTTTCACCCTGCTTCTCATTTAGTTTATAAGAGCAATCCTTTT
>CAYYNL010000164.1:0-9614 GCA_964472925.1 uncultured Fibrobacter sp.
GGGAAAACATAGAGTAGCCTTGTTGCCCTTAAATCTCAAATCTCAAATTACAAATATCAAATCTCAAATATCAAATTACAAATCCCAAATCTCAAATTACAAATCCCAAATCTTAAATCACAAATCCGAAATCCGAAATCTAAAATCTAAAATCCGAAATTCCAAATTTGAGATCTGAGATCTTACCGGTTTTTTCTTATTCTTGCAGGAAGATCACCAATTAGCGGGAAAAAACACTCATTATCTGGTTTGGATATGGTGCTATTAATAAGGTAATTGGTGAATGAGCTTCCGTTATAATGAGTCATGATTGCGCGGGCCCACACATGTCCTTTTATCTTTACCTGCTTTATATCCAGATCATGGTTGGTGATTATTGCCCCGGAGATATCTGAACCCTTGCCAAATACAACTGAAGGTCCAGGGCTGCTCAGTTTTGCAGTATTGTCAACATAACTAATAACTATACCACTAAAGCTGGTTCCATCATCAAAATGGATTCCCCCAGTTGCTGTTGAGTCCTTCGACCTGCTTATGATACAGGTGATTACTGTGGTTGGACCATATTTCATCTCTTTAGCTGCACAGATTGTGTCCTGTCCAAAGAGTTGGGAATTAAGATAACCCCCATGTAGCTCGATCTTTGTAGAACTGAAAAAAAGAGACCCACTGACAATCCCGCCATTAATGATTATCTTTTCTGCGAAAATCTGAGACCCTTCTACAATAGTATTATCATTTATGATGAGAGTCCCTGATAAAACCATAAGCTTGTTCTTAATTTCAGCATTATCTAAATGACAATCTCCTAAAACTACGATCGTATCACTTTTCATAACATATTCACTAAGATTATTGTCTGATAAGTTTCCGCTCAGAGCTTTATCATAAGAAAGCAGGGAAATATGGATTTTGTTAAGATCAGAAAAAAGTTTCGGGATCAGTACCGAATCAAAAGGCAAGTCACTGGATTCACGGATAATAAGTTTATTCTGATAATCCGCAAGTGGTCTTCCCCGGCGTTCACGGTAGATATCACCATGGTGAAGCACGATCTGACCCTCGATAGTAGAACCCTCATAAAGAATCAAACCACCGATATGCCCGGTAAGTGTCAACGATGGTCTTAGGATGGCTGGTACATCTCTTCCAAAAAGCCCGCTTATGGTAAAGGTGGCTTTTTGGCGGATCCCTTGAGATTCGATTCTTGAAAAAAGACCCAATTTTGTGCTTTTTAATATGACTTTCCCGTAATCCCCAAATGATTCTTCATACTTTTCGGTTTCCCAATCCATAGAATGACCATCGCCACCATTGAGAAAATATTCTGCACGAGTCAATCCGGATTCAGCCAGAAATCTGGCTTGCATCCTGTTTGTAAAAGCAGCAGTCTGCATGCGGGTAAAACTGGTATGCTTAAAGGTTAATGGGAGTAAAATCGCGATAACAGTCAGAATTATCAGAACTGTATACAGGGTATAACCGGATTCATTTCGGGATTTACAGGGGCTCAAGTACCTACTCCTTTATAACAACGGCACCACAGATTAAGCTGTTTTTATCTGACAGACACTCCCAGAGCAGGACTTTTTCATCATTTATGGAACCGCTATTTTCCTGTAAGTCAAATCTTAAACCTTTAAAATTTTTGCATATGACCTGATCGTTTTTCAATAAAGATCCATTTTTAAATTGAAAAGTGACAAGCGAATCGGTGTGCAATTCTTTGAAATGGATAGCTGTGGTGGTCCAACTGTCTATGAAACCAATGGTGTTCAGAATATTATCAATCTGTATTTTTTGCAGCAATAGTGTCTGAACCTTGTTGTTTTTGTCTCCCTGTATCCTAAAACCCTTACTCAGATCTGTAAAGATAGTCATGGCGTAGATTGTGACCATGCCGGAGATGGTTATGGTAATAAGGAGTTCTAACAGAGTGAACCCGGAAGATTTTTTTAACATGTAATTTTCCTCATTTTAACAAATTGAGTGGATTCAGCAGTATCCGGATAATTTAACAAACACAAGATCGTATAAGAAGCAGGGCATGCAAATAAGTTCCAAATCACAAGCACCAAATCCTAAATAAATTCCAATAACCAATTATCCAAAAACTAAACAAGAAAAGAACAGGTATGTAGGTTTGTATCCTGGTTTGATTTCTGGATTTCAGGAAACCGCTGGCTAAGCCAGTAGAGCCAGATGTCTCGTAAAGGCACTATCGTGCCTTTTTGCTTTCGCGGCTTTGCCGCTCAATCAAGCTACCGCTGTGGCGGTAGTACTTGACTTTAGAATGTCGGGTTTTTGGTTCTCCATTTCTATTCCTTTTACTATATAGAATTATGTAAATTAATTGGATGCTACTTGATCAAATTAAAATACCAGCTATTCACCTCTGCTATAAAAAAACAGCTCACCTCTGATCTTTTTGTCATCTTTTACCGACATTCGGT
The DNA here is from genome assembly GCA_964472925.1 of uncultured Fibrobacter sp. GTDB lineage: Bacteria > Fibrobacterota > Chitinivibrionia > Chitinivibrionales > Chitinispirillaceae > JAAYPC01. The sequence goes on from CAYYNL010000164.1 coordinate 2,454, forward strand.
ATAATAACAGATCAGAGCCGGTAACTTCTGTGGTTATAATCCATTCCTTGCCATCTACTACTCTTCTTTTTAGAGGCACGGCTCTTTTAGGGAAAATTCTTACCATAGTTGCTTCCTGTTCCAGAATGCACATACCAGTCAGAACTTTTTCAGAATCATTAACACCTGATAATCTGAAAAGATATGCAACCAATGGAACTGCCACAACCAGCAGAATGCTTAATGCAATCAGCGTCTCAATAAGACTGTATCCGTTTTTCTGGTTAATAGATGATATGCGTTTAGAAATGGTGGCTTTAAACATCAAATAAATTCTCTTGTCAGCGATCTATCCAGAAATCTTTATTTTCACTTGACACCAAAATACGATTTTGATCAATTTTTTTAAATCTGATATTTCCTATTACAGTTCCAGGTTTGGCAACAGTACTTGCTCCGTCAGGCATCTTAACCATTGCAATAGGGCTTGAAGGGTTCCACATTATTCCGGTGATAGTAATCGAAGGGGGTTTAGGAGGTTCTTTATTGGGAATACTTTTAAACACCTTTTTTACTGTAGTGGTAGTATCTTTTACTGGTTCTTTTTTAAATGGCAGAAATGGATCTCGTTGACTGTCTTGAAATTTCACCGGAATAGTATTAAGTACAAGATTATCTATAAATAATTTTCTGCTTTTTTCTGTTTTAACGGTTTTTACTGCAGATGGAAAAGAGCCCCCAGCAATTAAGAAGGCGATGTATGAATATAATGCAACAGCAATAATAATGAGGAAGGTCAATATTTTTCTGTTCATGGTTACACTATTCCATTAATAGAAAATCCACTGATACTTCGATATCCTTTTTACCAGTGCCCTTTAATACGAGCTGACGAACTCTGGTAGATTTCGGATAGTTTTCTATGTTCTCAATAAATTTCCCAATAGAAGCATAGGTGCCACTTCCATTGATACTTATGGATGTCTCGTGTCTGTTATTAAGAGTTAATTTTTCACCTACTTCCACTTTTGATGTTTTCAGTCGGGAAGAATCTGCAAACTGGTAGAGAGCTTCTATTATGCCGCTTTTTATTTCCGATTCCCGGAGTATCTGAAGCTGCAAAAGGCTGTCAATTCTTGCAATGTCATTTTTCTTCCCGGCCAGCTCATTTAATATACTTACTGTGTCTTTGGCAACTCTGTATTGTTCTGATGAGTTTTTTATCTTTTCTGTTATGACGAAGAAATAAGGAATGTGGACTTTCAGTATAACATAGATGCACAGGAAAAAAACTGCGAAAATAAAAAAGAAGCCAGTCAGATATTTTTTCATTTATGCTCTTTCCTTGTAGTATCGAAAGACATTTCTTACAAAACAGAAGTGCTTTACCTCTGAGACATTGCGTCTCTGCTTGAGAAAATCTTGTTTTTTCGATTTTCGTGCTTAGAATTTCAAATTTTTTTTATTTCCACACTGCCTGTATCTTCACCCTTATACCCGTGATCTTTTCTTTTACAGGAATCTGTTCACTGTAGATCATTCTGCACTGACTGATTCCCTTTACGTTATTCAATTTTTCCATTAAGTTACCAATCATAGCACTGGAGGAGGCGATTGCACGTATATCGATCTGATAACCTTGTTCAGCATTATCGATAGCGGTTATCTCCTCTGCCCACATCCCTTCAGGGAATACCTCCTGAAGATTACTAAGAAGCTCGGTAACTCTGCTCTCCTCTGCAATAAAACCCGCTTTTTCGTTAAAAAGTACTAATATAGAATTCAGTTTAGACCTGGCGGCTTCAAGTTCATCCAGCATTTCTTTAGCACTGGCCAGATTTTCTTTCTTTGAATTCATGTAGAGATCAGAAATTTTGTCAACTCCCAGCATGATAATAAGACTGGATAATATAAGAAAAATAAGCCATCTGACTGTCTTTACAGAGTACTTCCACAATGAGCTGAGAGAATCCGTTGTCTGCAATTTATCAAAAGGCATTAAATTCGGATCGTCTTTCCTGGCACAAGTAAGAGAATATGCTTCGTGATACAGTAATGAAACACCTTGGATTTCCGGCGGTCTTTCAAAAGTAATCTCTGATTTATGGAAAATTTCTGGTATAGTAAATTCATTTTCCGGGTAAAAGACAATTACTGGCAGTTTATCTGAAGATGATAACGAGTGCAGTAGAGGAGTTAACTGCTCAAGAACCTGTTGTGGTTTTTGCCGCAAATCATCAATATCCGGCCAGAAATTACATATCTTACCGATCTTTCCCTCATCGGCCCTGGCTATAATGGAGCCATCTGAGGATATTTTCCAAAGGAGAAAAGCCTTCTTTATCTTTTCATAATAGATTTCAGCAAGTTTCCATAGTGGTGGATAAAGAGTACAGACAGCCAGATCTTTTGGCAGCTTTTGAAGGAAATTATTTCGTGCTGCAGTAGAAGTTTTTATCTGATATACGGTAGAGTCTTTTACAACATACTCTCTTATTAAATCCAGATTTTCGGGTTGCTTTCTTGATGAGACAGATTCCTGTCGTTCGATCCAATTGTCTGGATCTTCCTGTCCGATGTGCTCTTCATTTATGATAACCGGAGTTTGTGAAAGATCTGTATGGGAAAAAAGTGGTGTAATCAGGGAAAGCCATACAGGAATACCACTGCCACTGGAAACCAGCCTATATTCACCGTTTTTACACTTGTAAGCCAGTGCATAACGGATTTCACCGGAATTGAGTGTTATTCCTATCGAGAGCTTTTCCGGAAATATGAATTCTTTTAGAAGCATAAAATATCAAAAAATTAGAAAAAGTAAATCCGAAATTCGAAACAAGAATAGGAAACAGGAATGAGTTGACATTACCAGCTTCATTGGATTTGAACTTCTACACTATTACTTCCAACAATGTAACCCATATCTTTTGTGGCGTAAACCCGGTACCAGTAAGTCCTGTTTTTAACAAGACCATTCACAGCCAGAGTGGTATCATGGTATACTGTGCCAATAACATAATCTGCATTAGTCACATCCCAGGTGGTATCCATAAAAACCTTGTATGCATCAAATGTGAAATGAATTTTCGACCACCTCAAGATTATTGATGAATCTGAAATGATCGCTGGTGCAAAGAGTTTCAGGATTAAAGATGTATCTTTCAGTGTAACAGTATCCACCTCATTGCTGGCTGAAAAAAGGCCTCTTCCGGTATTTACTATAACCCGGAAATAATAACGGGTACTAGGAACAAGATTACGTACCGTTTTTGTGGTATCGATTCGGAAAGAGAGTGAATCTGCCAGAGAGTCGTGCTGATCAACAGTTTCGTTTCTGGAATAATAAACTTTGTAATTGGAAAAATCTTCATCATTGCTTTTAGACCATACAAGAGTAACTGTACTATCTGAAATTGCTTTAATGGATAGATTAACGCTTTCGGGTTCGTCCATATTCAATAGATCATAATCTGCACAGGCGCAAAGAATAAGAATTATTGGAAGTATTGTTTTTATTTTATTATTTGACATGATTGTTCCTGGTTAATTTTCAGATTTCTCCTATATTACCTTATAAATCCGTTCACCCAGGGATGGTCAGGGTTTAGAAATCGGATCAATTCTTAATTTTTCTTTTTCCAGAACCTCCGAAATTTCCGTTCTTTTTTGTCCTGATTAACAGGTACCGTATCAGAGGAATCGTCCTTTACTTTTCCATCAGCTAATTCTTTCGCTATCTCTTTTTTTAAAGGAATAACTTTTGTTGATGTATCAATTACTGCCTTTGCAGTTAATTCTTCGGCTTCCTTCTCTTTTTTAATGGCTTTTGCAGCAGTTTTCCTGTCTCGTCTTTTTTCTCTTTTCTGCTGCATTTCCTCTTTAACCTTATCTTTTTTGTCTATATCATATTTATTCAGGATCTTATTCAGCTCCTTGCCGAAATAATCATCTGGAGAAACAGCATTATCATCCCCGTAGTAGACATGTGGAGTAAGAAAAATCATCATTTGGGTTTCATTTTTGGAAATAGTTCTGCTGGAGAAGAGCCATCCAAGGCCAGGAATACTGCTTAATAATGGTACACCTCTGCTGCTTACCACGTTTTCTGTCTGTCTTTGTCCCCCAAGGATAATTGTCTGTCCATTCCTCAAGCGCACCATTGATTCGATCACCCTGGTATCAACATTAGGCGGTGTTGAACCATCGCCACCTGTTCTGGGAATGTTAAATTCCGGACGAATCTTTACCATTACATAACCATCATCCATAACCCATGGAGTTACCTGAAGCTGTGTGTTGAACTTTATAACTTCAAACCGTTCATCTTTACCGATAACTGTAGCTTTGTTGTCAATAGGTGCAGTTGTTTCCTTTGATAATTTATAATATCTGGTTTCACCAATGGTAATTACAGCCTGGTTTCCGTTTAAAGTGGCTATCTGAGGAGTAGAATGTACCTTGACCACATCTGCGGTTTCCAAGGCCTGTATTGCAGCTCTGAAATTATCCGGCAAATCGACTATGTGGTTTGATCCTATACCTTTTAGTATTGAGTTAAGAATTTTTTCGGTTTTTTTCCTGCCAGGTTTTAGATCCAATGTGGGAAGAAATTGTTCACTGAGCCAGTTTCCGGAAGTGTCTTTAGGACCCTGGGTGAAAAGTGAAACTCCGTAATCACGGATCTTGTTGATATTAAAATCCACTACCAATGCTTCTATGAGTACCTGTGGAATCGGTTTATCCACCTTTTCGATAAACTCCTGGGTTTGAGCAACAACATCGAAAGATCCAATAACAATAAGGGCATTATGTTCACTGTTGAATTTAACTATTGCATTGGAACTGATTGTTGGGGGAAGAAGTTTGGTAATGGTGGCCTCATCGGCCATTATATGACGTAATGGAATAATAACAGTGGTTTTCTGTTGGTTCATCTCACGTGAACCTAAAAAGTAGATTTCACGTTCTTTCCAGAAGGTGAATTTGGTGTTCTGAAGCAGGAAACGGATTGCATCATCAATGCCCACATCCTTGAGCTTTGCACTGATTTCACCGGTTAATTTGTCATAGATTACAATATTGATACCGCTCTGAATAGCTATGGTGCGAACAACCTGATCCAGAGATGCATTGTCAACCTCCAGAGTGACTTTTTTCTCCTTAACGGTGATGGAAAGACGTTTTAATTGTGAAGATCCTCCGGCACCGCTTTTGTCATCTCCCCAGTTCTGATTTGCCACATAATAAATTCCATCACTGGTGGAAACTGCCATGCCATTACTCTCAAAAAGAGCCTTAATAGCCTTTTCCGGGTTCATCTTTACCAGACGGGCGGTGATAGTTTTATCTACAGAACCATCTAAAATAACATTGATCCCGGCAGAATCGATAAACATTCTGGCCAGTTCTTTTGCATCAATCGATTTGACATCGATATCCAGTAAATTGTTTTGAATGTGAAAAACAACTGCAGGCTTGGGAGGAGGCGGCGGTGGAGGAGCGTTAAATTTGTAAACCTTTATAATGCCGTTTTCTACCGAATATGCGAAATTGCTTCTTTTAACAATAAAATCAATGGCGTTTTTAACACTTACATCAGTGAGATACAATGAAACATTACCGGTTACTTCAGGTTCAAGGAATATATTTACATTGTATTGCATTCCCAGTCCTCGCAATACATCCCGGATATCGGTATTTTTAAAATCCAGTACCGGTATCCTCACAGAATCAGGAACAGGAATCTTTTCGATAGGGTAGAGTTCTGGTGTACTGACAACCAGCTGATTGTTCTGCTTGTCAACAGTCTGCGAAAATGCAGAGATCGAAAACACCAATATAAAAATACCAAAGCTTAATTTCATCACCAGCTCCATAAGTACCATATCTCTTCTTTTAACCTATTAACTTTCTGCTTCTTCTTTCCGATTTCAAATTTCCTACTTTCTCATTTACGAATTCTGGATTGTTTTCCAATTCTTATTTCCTTTTTCGAATTTCGGATTTCGTGCTTTCCCTTTCTTCTTCCCTATTTCGATATTCGATATTCTTTCTTCCCACTCTACACCAAAACCGAAACTTCCCTCATAACTTCCTCAGCCGTAGTAATACCATCAGCCAGTTTGGAAAGAGCATTTTCCCGTAAAGTTACAAGTCCCTCACAGAGAGCAGCCTTACGGATTTCAGAAGAATATGCTTTTCTATTAATAAGAGATCGAAGATCTTCACTGATTGGCAGAACCTCAAAAATTCCGGTTCTTCCACGGTAACCTGTATAACTGCAGTAAGAACATCCTATACCTTTATATAATGGAATATCTGCGGAAATTCCTAAATTTTTACGTGTATCATCCGGAACATCTGCCTCACATTTACAATGTGAGCAGATTATTCTTACCAGACGCTGTGCGATGACCATGGTTACAGATGATGAAACCAGGTATGGTTCGATGTTCATGTCAATAAGACGGGTAAATGCCGAAGGTGCATCGTTGGTGTGAAGAGTACTTAGTACCAGATGGCCAGTTAAGGATGCCCTGATAGCGATCTCTGCGGTTTCCTGGTCTCTCATTTCTCCCACCATAATCACATCGGGATCCTGACGAAGAAGGGTACGCAATGAATGTGCGAAAGTCATACCGATATTGGAATTGACCTGGGTCTGGTTCACACCTGGGATATTGTATTCTATGGGGTCCTCAACTGTGGATATGTTTATTCCCGGTCTTTTTATATAGTTAATTACTGCATAAAGAGTGGTGGTTTTCCCGGAACCGGTAGGTCCTGTTAAAAGAACGATACCATTTGGCTGTTGAATAGCCTTTTTAAATTTGGCAAGTCGCTGCGGATCCATACCGATTGAATTGAGATTGTAATCAAAACCGCTTTTATCCAATAATCGTAAGACAATCTTTTCGCCGAAATCGGTGGGTAAAGAACTGGCACGAATGTCTATATCTTTATTTTGCTCGCTTATTCTTATGCGGCCATCCTGAGAGCGGCGTTTTTCTGCGATATCCATCCTGGACATTATTTTGATACGGGAGACTACTTCCGAGATGCGTTCTTTGGGAATAGTTGTAATCTCCTGTAAAACCCCGTCAATACGAAATCGTACTCCCATTTCCAGTTCAAAAGGCTCCAGATGAATGTCGCTGGCCCTGAGCCGGACCGCTTCATGGA
>CAYYNL010000165.1:0-9605 GCA_964472925.1 uncultured Fibrobacter sp.
TGCATCAATATCTTACGGTTCTTCATCGTCACCTACTGCGGTTTTTAGGTTAAAAGTGAACTGATCACCTGTTGCTGATACAACAACAGAATTACCCTCTTTAAGTTCACCTGAAATAATCATACGTGAAATGGGTGTCTCTATTTCTTTCTGAATGACTCTTTTAAGTGGTCGTGCACCATAGACTGGTTCGAAACCTTTCTCTGCTATTAGGCTTTTGGCACTCTCATCCACAAAGAGTTTCATTTTTATATTTTGAAGTCTGTTGAAAAGAGATTCCAGCTGTATTGACACAATCTCCAGTATGTGTTGTTTTGAAAGCGAATGAAAGACTACTATTTCATCGATACGGTTAAGAAATTCCGGTTTGAAGTAATTCCTCAGTTCATTCATTACCGTAGAGCGGATGCTCTGGTATCCATCACCACCATTAAAATCGGTAATATGTTGAGATCCGATATTGGATGTCATTATGATGATGGTGTTTTTGAAGTTTATTAACCGTCCTTGCGAATCGGTAATACGGCCATCATCCAGAATTTGCAAAAGGATATTAAAAACATCGGGATGAGCCTTTTCGATCTCATCAAACAGAATAACAGAATAGGGACGTCGTCTTACGGCTTCGGTCAACTGTCCTCCCTCTTCGTATCCTACATATCCTGGAGGAGCTCCAACCAGTCTGGAGACTGCGAATTTTTCCATGTATTCTGACATGTCTATTCTTACCATTGCCCGCTCGTCATCGAAGAGATTAAAAGCCAGAGCTCTGGCAAGTTCAGTTTTTCCCACTCCAGTAGGTCCCAGAAAGATAAAACTTCCGATTGGGCGGTTAGGATCCTGAAGACCTGATCTGGCTCTTAACACTGCATCAGCAACTGCATCGACAGCCTCATCCTGACCGACGACTCTTTTATGCAGATTTTGGGACAAATGCAGCAATTTCTCTTTTTCACCCTGAACCAGTTTGCTTACTGGAATATGGGTCCATCTGCTGATAATCTCGGCAACATCTTCTTCATCTACATCCTCTTTAAGCAGCTTTTTTTGATTATTCTGATTTCTGATCTGTTCTTCGGCAGATTTCAGCTCTTTTTCCAGGCTGGGGATCCTGCCATGGCGCAGTTCTGCAGCTTTACTCAGGTTATAATCCCGTTCTGCCCGTTCCAGCTCATGGCGGGTCTGCTCGAGTTGTTCTCGTAATGATTGTAAATGAGACACTTTCTGCTTTTCAGCTTCCCACTGGGCTCTGAGTTCTGAGGCTTCAGATTTAACTTCAGCGAGTTCCTGCTGCAGTTTGGAGAGCTTCTCACGAGAGGATGGGTCCTTTTCCTTTTTCAGTCCTTCGATTTCGATTTCCAACTGCATCTGTCTGCGCATTACCTCATCCAGTTCGGCGGGGCTGCTGTCAATTTCGGTTCTGAGCTTTGCTGCAGCTTCATCGATAAGGTCGATTGCTTTATCAGGAAGGAAACGATCACTTATATAGCGATCGGAAAGCACTGCTGCGGCAATCAGTGCATTATCTCTGATATGCACTCCATGGTGTACCTCATAACGTTCACGCAATCCGCGAAGTATAGAGATAGTGTCCTGCACAGACGGCTGATTTACAAGTACAGTCTGGAATCTTCTTTCCAGAGCCTTGTCTTTTTCAATGTATTTACGATATTCATCCAGGGTGGTGGCGCCGATTGTATGGAGTTCCCCTCTGGCAAGCATGGGTTTAAGCATGTTTCCGGCATCTATGGATCCTTCGGCAGCTCCGGCACCTACTACAGTATGCAGTTCATCGATAAACAAAATGATATTTCCGCTTTTAACCACTTCGTTGAGGACTGCTTTTAATCTTTCTTCAAATTCTCCTCTGAATTTTGCACCTGCTACCAGCGCTCCCATATCTAAAGCTACAATCTGGCGGTTTTTTAATCCTTCCGGAACATCACCTTTTATTATTCGCAAGGCCAAGCCTTCAACAATAGCGGTTTTCCCTACTCCTGGATCACCAATAAGAACCGGATTGTTCTTGGTACGTCTGGAGAGTATCTGTATTACTCTCCGGATCTCTTCATCCCTGCCAATTACCGGATCGAGTTTGCCCTGATTTGCCATTTGTGTAAGGTTTTTGGCATATTTTTCGATGGCAGCGAAAGTGCTTTCTGGATCAGCAGAGGTGACTCTCTGGTTACCCCGGATATTTTTCAGAATTTCAAGAACTGCTACTGAAGAGAGATTTAGTTTTTTAGCAAAAAGTTGGGCATCCCGATCTTTATTCAGTGCTGCTAAGAACAGGTGCTCAACACTGACATACTCATCTTTCATCTCAGAAGCCAGTTTTTGAGCTTCATTTAGGACAGCAGTCAGAGAACGGGACATGAATGTTTGCAGTCCTTGTCCGGTGACTGCAGGAATTTTCCTTAGAAGCTCCATTGCAGCTTCATCGGCATTTGAAGGCTTTATGCCCAATCGATCCAGAATCGATGGAATCAGTCCATCTTGCTGTCTTATAAGTGCCAGTACAAGATGCAGAGGAACCAATTCCTGATGGTTCAATTCAACAGCAATGGAATTTGCAGTGCTGATGGCTTCCTGAGATTTACGTGTAAATTTTTCTATATCCATATTAGCTCCCTTCTTGAGTTCGGCATATTAAGCAAAAGCTATGCCACAATAGTGATTCGTACTGGAAAAGTGAAATTGCAGGTAGTTTTTTTGTAATTTGGCTCTAAACAGTGTTTCAAAGCAGAACGATATAAGAGGGCAAAATGGAACGGCATGCAAATCGTAATGAACAATTAATAAGAAGTGTGGCTAAACGTTCATAAAAAACATTTGCACCAGAAATAATGTTTGGTGTATTTTAGCATACCTGATTTTCATCAAGGAAATATTAAGGGCTGGATGGTGTTTTCATCCTGTATAGAAATGCATTTACCACTTACCATACTTTCTCAACCGACTGAATCCACCTGTGGCCCTACTTGTCTGCACGCTGTTTATAAATATTATCAGGATTCCATCACGCTAGGTGAGGTGATTTCTGGAGTTGAGACTCTGGAGGATGGTGGGACACTGGCGGTGTTTCTGGGTTCTCATGCGCTACAGCGGGGATACAAAGCTACTATTATTAGTTATGATCTGCATTTTTTCGATCCTACCTGGTTTAGTACAGATCCTGTTGTAGATTTAAAACAGAAACTCAAATTACAGGCGAAGTACAAATCCGATCCGAAACTTCAGGTTGTCACCAATGCTTACCTGCACTTTATAGAGCAGGGTGGAATCGTTAAGTTCCGGGATTTCAATTCGGCATTTATCTCAGAATGCTTTGCAAATGGTAAGCCGGTTATTGCCGGGTTGAGTGCTACTTTTCTTTATCAAAATGCACGGGAGACAGTGGGAGAAAAGAGTGATTACGATGATGTCAGGGGATATTCCAGTGGCCATTTTGTGGTTCTGCATGGATACGATGATGCTGATAAAAAAGTGTATGTAGCGGATCCGTTGGGACCTAATCCGATTTCTGCAGACAGAAATTACCGTATAGGGATCGACAGAATCGTTTGTGCCACACTGCTTGGCGTACTTACTTATGATGCGAATCTTCTAATAATCGAAAAACCTGTGAGAGATTCATGCCTAATCTTATAGTAGTCAATAATCCGAAAAACTGGACATTTGAAATACCCGGGGTTGAGCTGGTTTCAGCCAAAGACTATCTTTCCGAAGAGCATTACAGTCAGATGCGCCAGGTGCGGGTCTTTAATCTATGTAAATCATACCGATACCAGAGTATCGGTTATTATGTGTCTTTACTGGCTTCTGCGCGGGGGCATAAACCACTTCCCAATATAACCACCATACAGGACATGAAAAGCCAGACTCTGATCCGGTTTGTCGACGATGATCTCGATGAACTGATACAGAAAAATCTTTCTGCAATAGCAGAAGATTCTTACGACATGAGCATTTATTTCGGACGTTCGGTAACCAGACAATTTGACCGGCTGGCTTTGCATCTGTATAATCTTTTTCCTGCGCCTCTTTTAAAGGCAGAATTTCTCAGGGAAAAAGATGGTTGGCATTTGCATAATATAGACCCTGTATCCACCGGTGAAATTCCTGAGGAACATTATGATTTTCTGGTTGAGGTGGCCACTGGGCATTTTTCCGGAAGAGTGGTCAGTACAGTAAAACGAAGAACATTGCGCTATGATCTGGCTATTCTGTGGGATCCTGAGGAAAAGGAAGGCCCTTCCAATGAAAAGGCCATAAAACGATTCATCTCAGCCGGTGAAAGACTGGGGCTTAATACCGAAGTAATAAGCAGAGATGATTTTGGAAGAATTGCCGAGTATGACGCTCTGTTTATAAGAGAAACCACTAACGTAAATCATCATACTTACAGGTTCGCCAGAAGAGCGGAAGCTGAGGGTCTGGTCGTGGTTGACAATCCAGAATCGATTCTCAGGTGTTCCAATAAGGTTTATCTTGCAGAACTGCTTGATTGTCACAATATTCCTACTCCAAAAACCTTTATCGCTCATAAAGACAATCTTGAAGAAAGCCTCAAAGAAATCGGAGTTCCCTGCGTCTTGAAACAACCTGACAGTGCTTTCTCTCAGGGGGTTCTCAAAACCGAAACTGAAGAGATGTTTATGAGGGAAGCTAATCGCATGCTTTCCAAATCCGATCTGATAGTAGTTCAGGAATATCTTCCCACCGATTTTGACTGGAGAGTAGGTATCTTTGATCGTAAACCACTTTTTGTGTGCAAATATTTCATGGCCAGAAACCATTGGCAGGTGATAAAACGTGATCCGATCGGAAGAAAATTGGAAGGAGGCTTTGAGACGCTCCCGGTTGAGCTTGCTCCTTTTCAGGTGATCCGCCTTGCTCTGAAAGCAGCCAATCTGATCGGTGACGGCTTATACGGAGTCGATATCAAACAGGTCGATAAAAAATATTACATAATAGAAATAAATGATAACCCTAATGTGGATGCCGGGATCGAAGATCTGGTCGCAAAGCAGAATCTCTATGAAAGAATCATGGAGGTGTTTCTGAAACGGATACTTACAAGCAAAAACGGTATTGCTTATTAAGACTGGTATTAACAAAAACTAAATTGGAGTAACGTGTATCATCTTTTTGAAAAGTTCGGGATCGAACTGGAATACATGATTGTGGATAAGAGCACTCTGAAAGTGCTTCCAGTAACCGACAAACTTATAGAAAAGGCCTGCGGATCTGTTAAGAATGAAATTGCTTTAGATGAGATCTCCTGGTCAAATGAACTGGTACTGCATGTTGTCGAGCTTAAAACTACAGAACCGGTTTGCACACTGCATGGTATCGCAGAGTTGTTTCACCGGAACATTTTGCATATTCAATCTCTGTTGGATAGTTTTAATGGCAAATTATTACCCGGCCCCATGCATCCTTTTATGGATCCCAGCACAGAAATGCGCTTATGGCCTCATGACTATAATACCATTTATCAGGCGTTCAACCGTATATTTGGCTGCAAAGGTCACGGTTGGGCAAATCTCCAAAGCATGCACATTAACCTTCCATTCGCTAACGATGAAGAATTCTGCAGATTGCATGCTGCTATCCGGCTTATTCTTCCTTTAATTCCAGCCCTTTGTGCCGGTTCACCTGTTGCAGATGGTAAAATCACCGGGTACAAAGATTTCAGGATGGAGGTTTACAGAACTAATTCCATTAAAATTCCTTCGATTACAGGAGATGTTATTCCTGAACCGGTTTTTTCTGCTTCCGAATACCAGCAACATATTCTGCATAGAATTTATCGGGATCTTCAGCCCTATGACTCTGAAAAAACTCTTCAGGAAGAGTGGGTCAATGCCAGGGGTGCGATTGCACGTTTTGAAAGAAATTCCATCGAAATCAGGGTTATTGATATACAGGAGACTCCTTTTGCTGATATTGCGATTGCAGCTGCGATAATCGGTGCTATTCGCATGATGGTAGAAGAGAGATTTTGCTCACTAAAAGAGCAGAAAGCCTGGAATACAGCTCCTTTGAAAGAGATTTTTCTGCGCACAATAAAAAATGGCGAAGATGCTATAATTGACAACAGTCACTTCCTTTCTTCAATGGGTTTAAATAGTATCTGTTCAGCAGGTCAATTGTGGAGATATCTGGTAGAACAACTGAAAAACTATGACAAGCAATGGATCTCTCCATTTCTACCGGTACTTGATCTTATTCTCCGTTATGGAACGCTTTCATCCAGAATTCTAAAGGCTCTGGGAGATGATCCTGATTTGGAGCGAATAATAAAAAACTATGGGATAATAGGGGACAGTCTTCTAACTGGTTCAATATTCAGAACTTAATTAGTACCATCTATTTGGGTAGCAAAAGTGGTCATTATCGGATAATTGCAAATTATAACCGTAAGCTATATAATTAATATTAAACGGTTAAACTTATCCGGGAAGTGTTATGACCGAGATTAGCTGCAGTCCCCTCAGGAAATCCTTAAAAGGGTTCACATTCCTTGAATTGATTGTCGTGATGGTTATTGTTGCGGTGATTGGTACTTACATGACTATTTCTCTGCAAAAATCAATATTGCACAATCAACTCCAGAATGCTTCATTTGAGATGATGACGCAGCTTTCTTCCATGCGTCCGCTTGCTTTAAAAAACGATGCCCAGGTGTTGGTACATTTTGGTACACAGTCCTGCAGTGTGTTTGTAGATCTAACTGGAGATACTGTAGCTCAGGCCTCTGAATTTAATTATGCCTGGGAAGTCAAAAAAAACGTATTCCTGGGGTTACCTTCCGGTTCAGCTCCCAACTCTGCTCCCCCAGGTTCACAACTGCCCATATCTGGCAAAGTTGCAGCGGGGCAATGGTCAAAACAGCTCGTAGTTAATAATGATGCGCTGGGAAGTATGAATACCGGATGTTTGTATTTGCATTCACCGAAATTAACTGGTAAAGCTTATTGTATAACATCGTTTACTTCACAGACTCTGAAAATTTACAGTTGGAATGGAGGAGCATGGAGCGTCCAATGATTTCTGGGGCATCACTGGTGGAAATCAGTGTTGCCATTCTTATTATCGGTTTAACAGCTATTCTCATTTTGACATTTTCCCGAAACTCTTTTACTATGTTGGGTGATGCCAGAGGGGCGGATGCAGCCCAGGTTCTTGCTCAGGAGAAGTTTACTGAACTTACTGCAGAAGCCTTCCCGGTTTCTGGCACAGATACTGTTACTACAAATAACACCAGTTACATACGTAATTGGTCTGTAAAGGATACCGGATTCATTAAAAGGGCAATCATAACTGTGAAATACGAGGTCGGCAGAAATGAAAAAATGGTTAATTTCATGGGGGCATTGAATTGAACAGAAAAGGTGTTACTCTTATTGAGCTTCTGGTATATATAGTCCTCTTTTCTGTTGTTACTCTTTTTATTGGTTCACAAATGAAACAACTTCTGGGAGGGTATACCAGCGGAAGGCGCATTTCTAAATTACAGGCCGAATCCCGTGATGTTCTGGCCATGCTCTCCAGGGAGATAAGGAACACCGGGTTGAAAACCTATTTAGTAAGCAGCGGGCCTGGCACTTTCAATCCATTAACCGATCCAGGTACTTATCTTCCGGATTCATCTTCCTTTGTGCATAAGGAAGGTAAACCTGGAGATTCTCTCACCATTTACAAACTGAGATTAAATGATAATGGGAACAAAACCGGTGTGGATACCATCCAGTATTATCTTGATGGAACCACTCTTAAAAGATATACAGAAGGAAAAAGTATAGACATCGCAGAAAATGTACATGCGCTTCAGTTTCAGTACGGGGTTCTGGCAATGGACTCTTTACTGTTAAATCATTCGATGACACCTGGCAATTGGAATGCTCCTTATGGAGTGGATCTAAGCGGTTCACTGAAAGCTTCTATTTCTCAATCTGGTAGCGGATCTATCAAAAGCCATCAAAAATTCAGAATCGCCAAAGATCAAAGAATACGGGTTCGTTTTCAAGTTTCTGCCTCAGGAGATTTCCCACAGAATCTGGATTCTATCAGATGCAGTATCATAAGATCATCCTCTAATTCAGTTATCGCCAGTGAAAGATTTCTGCCAAATGGATCCGAGATGAACATCGTTATGCCAGTTCGTGCAGAAAATGATGCGGTGCTTTCTTTTGATTACTGGTGTCATGGAAAAGGAGAACTGAATATCAGCAGTGTGGAAGTCAGAAGAGCAGACTTAGGGGAATATAAGTGGGAAAATGATCCGGCAGGTTCGAAAAAAAAGGCAGTAAAGGCAATAAAGATAATTGCTCTTGTCAGAAGCAGTGGAAAAACGGCTGCTTCTTCGAATCAGAATATAGCCATAGCCAACATACAGGTTCCGGTATCGGGTCCTTATTTTTGGAGGGTTGTAAAGGAGACCGTGGAAATTTTAAATAACGGGACATTTTAGTGTCTGTTGACTGCAGTATTGGAGTAGTGAATGAGAAAGTTAGCTTTAAAGAATGATGGGTTTGCAGTTGTATATGGACTTGCGGTTCTGTTTATAGCTTCTATCAGCGGCGTGTCTATATTGTACATAAGTCAGAAGGATCGCAGTTCTGCATCCGATTATTCCAAAGTACGTTCTGCTGCATCGGCGGCCAAAGCGGCTCTGGATGCCTTTGAGGGACAGTGCAGCAGTCAGCCTCAGAATGTCTTGGAGATTTTAAAGAAATATAACCAGAATTCTTCCAACAAGTGGTTGTTAGGTGGTTCTCAGAATGCATCATCTGAGCAGAGAATAAAATCCTGGAACAGTAAAGATGCGCCATCATTTTCAGCTTGTATAATGAAGTTTGATTCAACCAATTTTTTAGTGCAGGTCCAGGGCATTGGTTATGGCGGTATCGGAGGAAAGAAAAAGGCTGTCGGACTTTACAAACTAAGAGGAATTGGAAGTGGTATCTCATGGACTCAGAAAGATGCAATTCATCTGGCTGGTGAAGGACGGAACTTCGATGTAAAACTTAATGTAAATGGAAATGTCTACTTTGGTGCAGATGTGCATTTTAACGCCGGTACTGTTGGGAGTGTAATAAACGGGGATTTTAAAACCAGTAATTCTGATAAAACCAGTGAATTTGATGCACCTATAACCATAAATGGGAATGCCTATTTTCAGACTCCTTTGGAAGTAAAGGGTACATCAGGAATATCAATCTACGGCAAATCCGGATTCGAGAAGATTGTTAAAATTGGTCCGGATCTGAAACTTTACGGTGCTGCATTTGTGAATTCGCAGATTTCGGCCTCAGGAAATGCGCAGTTTGACATGAATAATAACCCGTTTATGCATTCGGGGAGCCAAAGTCTTATAGAAAAAATGGTCAGAAATGCATCACCGGCTCCGATAAATAATAATGGGAAAATTGATATTGCGTCTAAGTTAGGGATGAACACCGGGAAGGAACCACATCTTGAAGCTGGTATAGAACATATTCCTTCTGATAGAATAATGAAATTTTCGTCTTTGGGCTTGAATAATTTTACAGCCGCACAACTGCAGGCAAAGTATAATGACGCAGCTTCCAAAAATC
>CAYYNL010000166.1:0-9597 GCA_964472925.1 uncultured Fibrobacter sp.
CTTGAGAGCTTTATTCCCCCCCTACGATGCAGCAGTGGTGGAGATGCTCAATGATGCAGGTGCGGTAATTGTAGGTAAAACCAATATGGATGAATTTGCCATGGGTTCGAGTACCGAAACTTCATTTTATGGAATTACCCACAATCCTGTAGATCCACAAAGAATTCCTGGAGGTTCGAGTGGTGGAAGTGCTGCTGCGGTAAGTGCCGGTTTCGTGCCTGCAGCACTGGGCTCAGATACAGGTGGCTCGATTCGTCAGCCTTGCAGCCATTGTGGAGTGGTTGGTCTTAAACCAACATACGGAAGAGTGTCCCGGTACGGTCTGGTTGCATTTGCTTCCTCACTCGATCAGATAGGCCCTGTTGCTTTAGATGTCAGGGATTGCGGTCTGATGCTCTCTGTACTTTCTGGAAAAGACAAACGTGACTCAACCTGTGCCGGAAAACCTTTTTGCGATGATCCTTCTATCTATAACAAAGATGTAAGAGGAATACGGATCGGGATTCCTGCCGAATACTTTGGTGAGGGCCTTTCCGATGCGGTACGTAAGCATTTAAATGAACTTTTGCAAAAGATGAAAAGCGCAGGTGCTCAGGCAATAGAGATCTCTCTGCCTCATGTTCAGTATGCAATTGCCACCTATTACATTATCTGTACAGCAGAGGCATCATCAAACCTTGCCCGCTATGATGGAGTCAAGTATGGATTCAGAGATATGTCCGCCGCAAATCTATTGGATATGTATACTGAAACCAGACAGAAAGGTTTTGGAGCCGAGGTGAAACGCAGAATTATGCTTGGGACTTACGTTCTCAGTTCCGGTTATTATGATGCTTATTATCTGAAAGCAGCCAAGGTAAGAACCCTTATTGCCCAGGATTTTGATAATGCTTTCCGGAAATGTGATGTAATAATGTCACCTGTCACTCCAGCTCCGGCTTTCAAGATCGGAGAAAACATTGAAGACCCGTTGCAGATGTATCTGACCGATATCTACACTGTATCTGCAAACCTTGCCGGAATTCCCGGTATCAGCGTTCCTTGTGCTTCTGTGGATGGCTTACCGATTGGTGTACAGTTTATGGCTCCGGCCTGGCAGGAAGACAGGATACTTAAGGTTGGATATGCTGCTCACTGTATGGCGGAGAAATGATTTGTAAAAAAGGTGACCCCCCAAAAATTATCTCAAGCTTTTTCCCTGGGATAGCCCTGGTGATGATTATCGGGTGTGCACCTTCAATTCGCTACACCAATGATATCTCAGAAAAAAGAAACAACATTAAGAAACAGTCTTATTCCGAAGATTTTACAGTACCAGAAAAAGCTGCAGGTAAAAATCTGGCAGACCTTCTGGAATCAGTTATAGCATCTTATATCGGATCACCATACAGGGCAGGCGGGACTTCTCGAAGCGGGTTCGATTGTTCGGGGTTTGTTTATAAAATCTACAAAGAGGTTTTCAACATAGAACTCCCCCGTACTTCCTGGCAAATGAAGAATTGTGGGAAGAGAATTACTCTTAAGAGCGCTTCTGCAGGTGATCTGGTTTTTTTTCGAAACCATAGAATCGGCCGAATAAACCATGTGGGCATATATATGGGAGGGGGACGTTTCGCTCATGCAAGTTTCAAGCATGGGGTTATTTACAGTAATCTCAACGAACCTTACTATCAGAAACGTCTGGCAATGATACGGAGGATTTTCAAATGAAAATAGCGTATGCGGGGGAGCGTGGTGCGTTCGCCGAATTGGCAGCAATAGAATATTTCGGTAAAAGATGTCAACACATAGCGGTAAGCGATTTTTCAACGGTTTTTGAGTCAGTTGTTAATGGAAGCTGCGATTTCGGGGTTATTCCCATTGAAAATTCACTGGCAGGTTCTATTCATCAGAATTATGACCTTCTGCTGGAAAGTGATACTAAAATTGTCGGCGAAATTCTTCTGAAAGTAGGGCATCACCTTATCGCCAATAAAAATGTAAAGCAGAAAGACCTTAAAAGTGTTTTTTCTCATCCCCAGGCTCTGGCACAATGTAAAAAATACCTTCGCAAACACAAAGAGCTTCAGATAGTACCATTTTCAAATACCGCTGCGGCTGTTAAAAAGATAAAAGATGAAAAGATCAAAGATGCTGCAGCTATTGCCTCCATGCAGGCAGCAATCGATTTCAACATGGACATACTAGCCTCGAATATTGAAGATCACAATTATAATGTCACCAGATTCCTTATCATATCTGCTCAGGAAGAAAACCCCAGAGCCGATGTAAAAAATGTAAAAACCTCAATCGTCTTTTCTACTAAAAATATCCCCGGAGCTCTCTTTAAATGCCTTGCGGTATTTGCCTTGCGGGATCTGAATCTTTATAAGATAGAATCCAGACCTACCCACGGACAGGGATTTCAATATCTGTTTTATCTTGACCTGGAAGGTGACATGCGGCTTGATTCTGTCAGAAACGCTATCGATCATTTACAGGAACTCACTATCCTTTACCGCTTTTTGGGCTCTTATGAGATTGGTAAGCTGGTAGAACCAAGCTATAAACCAAGATAATTTACTATTCATTCCCGACTCTTTAGAGCAGGTTTTTTATTTGTTCGGTAACCTGTTTGATTTTTGCCAAACCGCTGCCTATAATTAAAGTATGGTGTGTAACCTTTTCCAGGGCAAGGCTCATGCACTCATACTGTAAAATCTGCGGCTTGATATTATCATTGCTGATAATTGATGCCAGGACAGCAGTCCTTTTCCAGGATGATTTTGGTAATCCGGGATATTCGGCGCAAAACTGGATATTAATCGGTACCGAGGAAAATAAACTGCAATTCGTTGATGGTAAAGCATTTATCATAAACAATGATGAAACCTACTCTGCTCTGGCTGTTCACAAGATGACCGAAGATCTTTCTGCTTTTACAGTCTCTGCAAAGGTATACTCTGAATTTCCCGGATCGGGCCTGTATTTCTGTTTTGGTGACATGCGTGAAGGCTACAGGGGATATGCTGCTTTGCTGGGCGATGACAGAATTTATGTCTATAAATTCTATCCTGAAAGTGTCAGTGTAATTGGAAGCCAGACCAGCGCATTTGTAAAACCGGGAGAGAACCGTCTTTTAATAAACAGAATTGATGATAAAATCAAGGTGTTCTGCAATGGTTATTACATCTTCACTGTTGCAGATGATGAATTCCGCACAGGTGATATTGCTCTTATCGTACCACCGGTCTCTGAAGCATTTTTCGATGATGTTCTTATTGAGAACCGTACTACCGACACTTCGCATTTTGAAACTTTTACCGATGATTTTCTTGAAAAAAAACTCTTCGGGTGGACCAGATATGGTAATGCCATAACCGAGTACTCCAACAGCGAACTGCGAATTCAGACCGGCAATTACCAGGAATTTTACAATTGTATCGAGATTCCGTTAAACTCTTTTGCTATGAAAACAGTTGTACAGTATAACCAGGGGGATAGCAGCTCTTTTTATGGCTTTTTTGTAAAAAAAATGGCCGAAAGCGATACTCTTTTTTACCATTTTGCAATTTCCGCAGACAAAAGATTTGTGATAAGAAGCAGAGGCAGTGATGCAGAGCCGGCCTCTGTTCAAACTTTGATATCGGCATCCAAATCTCAATACGATACACTTGAACTCACCAGAGATAATGGTGTCCTGGTTTTTAGTATAAATGGTGTAAAACTGGGGGAATGCTCAGAAATCAGTGGGATTATAAACGGTGCAGGATTGTTTGTTTCCTCCAGATTGAACATATTTTTTGATGAGTTTCAAATAATGAGTCTGGGTATGCAGACTTCAAATAAAAAGATCATTAAAAAAGGCTCTGATGTGCGGCTTGCCGGAAAAAAACACCTGAGCATTGATCTTTTAGGGAGATGTTTTTCGGTTAAAGAGACGACATTTCCCTCAAAATGGTTTTTAGAAATGAATAATAAAGGAGAGTGGGAAAAAAGAATCAGGATGAGACAGTAATAAGGCTCCGTAAGTAACGGAACCTGATACTTATCTGTTCTTACCCATGGCTTTAAGGCATTTCATGCAGATCTTAATTTTTTTAGATGTGCCATCTACAACCGCTTTTATTGTGCGGATATTGGGGTAAAAAATTCTTTTATTTACGTTATGTGCATGAGATACGGTATTTCCAGATTGTGGATGTTTACCGCATATTTCGCATGTTTTGGACATAATTCCTCCAGAAGATTGATCAAAAATGATGCTCAAATATAAATCCGGGTACAGATTATATACCAGTAAAATTTTATGAGAGCAGATTTAAATCTTAATAAATTGTTTTTACCGGTCTGCCAATTATATACTTATTTCAGGTGCAGACTCAGCGGTTACGATTTATTGCACTACGAATGGGTAATTTGCTATATTTAAAACATTTTCCAGAGTATATAGTAAATCGTAGCTGGATGATTACATGAGGTGAAACGGAAAGTATGGAAAGAACACAATTTCTCCCTGAGGAGGGGTCGCTTGCGCTCTATCTTAAAGAGATCGGCAAAAACAGAAGCTTAACCGTTGAAGAAGAGGCGAAACTGGCGGTTAAAATTCGTAAGGGGGATCGCAAAGCGCTTGAGACTTTGGTTAAGGCTAACCTTAGATTTGTAGTAAGTGTCGCCAGGAACTATCAAAATCAGGGACTTCCTTTAAGCGATCTAATTAATGAAGGAAATCTGGGTCTTATTCGTGCAGCCAGACGTTTTGATGAGAAAAAAAATTTCAAATTTATATCTTATGCGGTCTGGTGGATTCGACAGGCTATACTGCAAGCCTTGGCAGAGCAGTCCCGTATTATTAAGCTTCCCCTCAACAGAGTGGGAACTATTCACAAAATCGGAAAAATGCAAAGTAAGCTGGAACAGAAATACAGGCGTTTGCCGAACGTTGAAGAACTGGCTGCAGAACTAAATATCGATGAAAGTGAAGTACAGGAAACTATAAAAATCGGTAACAGCCATATGTCTCTGGATGCCCCTTTGCAGCATGGCGAGGATTCCAGGCTAATGGATATCCTGCAGGATGATGATCAGGTTCAACCAGATAATGGTTTAATGGAAGTTTCATTGCAGGAAGAGATTACCAATACTCTGGAAACTCTCAGTGAGCGCGAAAAAGAAGTTGTCAGATTGTATTTTGGTATAGGGGAAGAAACCTCTCATACACTTGAAGAGATCGGGCAACGTTTCAATCTCACCAGAGAAAGAGCTCGCCAAATCAAAGAAAAAGCTTTAAGAAGGCTGAAGCACTCTTCCAGAAGCAAAAGGCTTTTGGCTTTTCGTTCATAAAGATTCCGGATGCCCCTAAAAAGAACTGGGCTTTAACTGCTTAAGTGATTATATTGTATATACAAGGATCACTCAGATGGAGCAGGTTTATGAAGAAATGGTATTTTACTCTCTTAGTAGCTTCTTTAATGAATCTGGTCGGTACTTTTAATGCTTCTGGTTCTGAAAATAAAAATTCTATAAAAAAAGCACCTGTACAAAAGGGTGCTTTTAAACCTCAACCATACTCCTCAAATCGCGATATGGCCTTTGTTTCTATCTGGGGCAGTCGGCCCGATGCTAACAAATTGCAGGGCTTTCAAAGAGCAGTCCTTTTTAATGCTCGCGGTGAAGTGGTTACCAAAATTGACATGAGAAGTGATTCGATCTATTCTCTTGATAAGATGATTCAGGAGAACAAGACAAAAGGTCCTCTCGTTGTCAAGATGTACCGTTAATAATCTACTAATTCTTTCACATCCATTTGCTGTGGTGTGATTACTCTGTTTTTTTTTGCTGACATTTTAATATCATAATGTTATGATATTTTATTATTTAAACAAACCACCATTATCTGTGGTTTGTAAAAATGAAATGGTACTCTGATTGGCTACATGTTATGATGTTTTACACACCGAGATACAATCATACTCGTAATAGAATAAATTTCCGGAGATACTCTTAAGAATGGAAGACCATTGCCAAACATTGCTCGCTACAGTGCCAGGTGTTGTATATGTTCTTGATAAAGAGGGGAAATTTACCTTTTTAAGTGAGATTATGCAGTCGATACTGGGGTACTCTCAAAACGACCTTCTGGGAACTCATTTCAGTACCATCATACATCCCGAAGACGTGAACTCTGTTAGCCGTAAACATGTACTGCCCCGTTTTGCAGGTATTTCTACCGGAAGTGAAAAGGCACCCAAACTGTTCGATGAAAGAAGATCCAATGCCAGAAAAACATCGGAGCTGAGACTGCGGCTTCGCGCACGTTCCACGCAAAATGACGGATCGGATCTGGTTCTGCTGTGTAAAGTAAATGCAGCCGGAAGATATAAAGCCAGAAACGAAGGGAAAATGGAATTCGATGGTACCATCGGAATAATTTATGATATCACCTGCGACCAATCTGCTTCTGCTACTGTTAATATCCATAAGAGATATAATGCACTAGATCTTTTATCACAAGCACTCTCTCATGCTTTCAGTAACGTGTTTACAGGAATCTATGGAAATTTGCAATTAATAGAGATGCATCTGGAAGGTAAAGAGGAAGTTGCTGCAAACATTGATGCCATTAAAAACAGTGTGGAAAAAGCCTTAGTTCTGATAAACAAAATGAAAAAAACCATCTCTCATGTCACAGAAAATGAAAACAATCTTAGTGCACTTGTTCAGCAGGTCGCAGATGAAGTGTTCTCAGAATCGAAACTGGAGTATAAGCTTATTGCTGAGACGGATTTAAAAAGTATGGAACCGGATCCTGATTATATAAGGCATATACTCAGGTCCGTGTTTTATCACATACACAATAATATCGGCGATCCGGGGCGGTTGATCATAAACTTATCTAATCTACAGGAGAACAATAAATTTCTGCCCCGTTTTGATTGTCGATACTTAAAGGTTCACATCACGCTTCCTATGTGTGGTTTGAGTGGTTATCAAAGCAGCTCTCAGTCTTATGAAGGATGCAATGAGATACTTCAGAAAATCTCTACAACGGCCTTATCCTATGCTCTGCTTAAAAAAACAGGTGCAGTATTGGAAACAGACAACTCTCTGACTCCTTCAATTTCTTTGTACATCCCAGCTATTGACGAACAATTGGCAAAATGAGTTGACCTGTTATTAATCCGGCTATATTCCAAATGGGCTATAACCTGGCCTGGTTTTTCTGAACGCCAACATATTCCTGTAGTCTGTCAAAAACACTTTCGTCAAATTTTTCTATGATTTTAACTGATAAGACATCGTAGAGTTTTTCCAGTTGTTTTTCGATTTGTTCCAGTTGCTCATCATCTCTTACCAACAGATACACCCTGCTTTGGGAACCATCACCAGCTTTAGCACAGAGAATCCCTTCCAGATTAAAACCTCTGCGGGAGAAAAGACCTGTTATGTGAGACATCACTCCAGCATGATTTTTTACAATTAACTCAATTAAAACATTTTTGCTCATATATGTTACTCCCCTATGGATTCAATATTAGCCGCTCCCGGAGGAACTATCGGCAATACATTATGACTATAATGGATCGGCACATTTATGAGACACGACTTTTGTTCGTTAAGTGCCCTGGAAAGTATAGATATCGGTGAATCATAGTCTTTAAGATCGTAACTGGTAATTCCGAATCCCTCTGCAATTGTCCTGAAATCCGGATTGGTGTCAAAGCGTGATGCGATGTAGTTTTTATCATAAAAAAGTTCCTGCTGTTGACGGACCAGGCCAAGATGGCCGTTATTAAATAGTATAATAGTCAGATTAAGGTTCAGATCTGCCAGAGTAGCCAGCTCCTGAATGTTCATCAGCAAAGAACCATCACCGGTGAAAAGTATAACTTTCTTTTCAGGATTGGCCAAAGCTGCACCTATCGCTGCAGGCAGACCAAAACCCATGGTCCCCAACCCGCCGGAGCTCAAAATGGTTCTGGGTCTGGAAAATGGATAATATTGTGCAACCCACATCTGATGCTGTCCAACATCCGTACAAACAATGGTATCAGAATCAACCAGGGATGCTACACTTCTGATAATATTAACAGGACTGAACAAATCATCAGAAACAGCCCTGAAGGGGTACTTTTGTTTTATTTGCGCTATCTGATCCATCCAGTTGGTATGATCCATTTTTTCAACATGTTTTAAAAGCAATGATAGAATTTCTCCTATATCTCCATGAATTGCAAGATGAGGCTTTCTAATTTTGCCGAATTCAGAATCGTCAATATCAGCATGAATTATTTTGGCACCGGGACAGAATTGCTTTACATTTCCTGTAGCCCGGTCATCAAATCTTGTTCCGAATGCAAGAAGCAGATCGCAATTATGAAGTATCTGGTTTGTGGAACGGGATCCGTGCATTCCTAACATTCCCAGATAATGTGGATCCTGGGATTTAAACACTCCCAATCCCATAAGAGTGCAAACAGCAGGAACCGAACTGCAATGGGAAAGTTTTACGACAAGCTCAGATGCATTTGCATTGATTATACCACCACCAATGTAAAGAACAGGACGCTTAGCTTCAGAGAGCATCCTGGCAGCTTCCTTTATGTCTGAAATGTCTGGTTTAATTGGAGGAATCTTTAATCCAGGCTGAGGCCATGATGAAAATTCAATGTGTTGTTGCAGAACATCTTTAGGCACGTCAATAAGAACCGGACCTGGCCGTCCTGAAACTGCAATTCGGAATGCTTCCGGGATTACCTCCAGAAGTTCCACTGCAGAGCGGATCAGAAAATTATGTTTGGTGATAGGCATAGACATTCCATAGGTGTCTATCTCCTGAAAAGCATCGGTGCCTATTAAACCGGATGAGACTTGTCCGGTTATAGCAATTACCGGTATGGAATCAAGTTTGGCATCGGCAATGGCAGTTAGAAGGTTTGTGGCACCAGGTCCTGAAGTAGCAAAACAGACAGCTGCTTTTCCAGTCGAGCGGGCAATTCCCTGAGCCATGAAGCCTGCACCTTGCTCATGTCTGGCCAGAATGTGTCTTAGTTTGCTTTTATAGAGTGCATCATAGAGAGGCAGGTTTGCACCTCCTGGGATACCGAAAACGGTATCGATACCTTGTCTTTCGAGCAAATGAGTAATTAACTCTGCTCCTGAATACTTCATAAATAATCCTCCTGGTTAAATAAAAAAAACCCCTGCTGGCTTCTCACCGGCAGGGGTTTTACTGTTTTCCCTCAGTAATATTACAACCCTGACGGTGGAGAATGCATGTTCACCACCACCATTACTACTATTACTACTGCTATGGTGATCAGAGTCAGAGTTGTAAAAGTATTCTTGATTGTAAAACTCATAGAATAATCCGGTTCTGATAATTTTTTATATAGATAAATCCAAGTTACATTCCATTTTTTTTCTTTCGCAAATAACTTCACAAATAAAAAGCCCCTGCCAGTCGTTTACCGTCAGGGGCTTTTTATACATAGTAATAGATGAAAGCCCCTACGGTGTACACCGTATGACGACACTCACCACTACTATTGTTGATGTTATGGATTTTTTCATATCAGGATAATAAATCATAAAACTGCGGAAAGCAAATGTTTTTTT
>CAYYNL010000167.1:0-9593 GCA_964472925.1 uncultured Fibrobacter sp.
ACAAAGGTGGGTAATGGCTGGATACATACTAATAATCTGGCGCTTATAGATATTGAGCAAATGGCCATTATAAATGACGTTTCATTAGATGCCCCTGAGATAGGAGCTGCTAATCCCTTTGGAGTAAAAATATCAGCTGATGGCAAGTACGGGGCTCTGACACTGTCTGGAAGTAATGAACTATTCGTTTTTGATTTTCCTAAGTTTGTGGATGTGGTAAAAAATGCCAAAGGGAGTCTATCTGCATCATTTACTACTTTCGCTGATGTGGATGACAAGAAGATTTGGGTAGACGGAAAAGCACCCAGAGCTGTTGCCATAATTGACGATTTGGTATACACTGCCGGATATTTCTCTGACACTGTTCTGACCTATAGTCTTGATACAAAAACCAGTGCTGCAGGAAGAAAGATACAGGACGTTATAGTACTGCAGGAATCACCCAAGCCACTTACCTCCCATAGAATGGGGGAGTATCGGTTTTTTGATGCAAGTCTTTGTGAAGGAACATGGCAATCGTGTCATTCATGTCATCCTTTTGGCAGGCCGGATGGTTTGAACTGGATATTAAACAACAGTCAAAAGACTCCCAAGAATGCCAAAACTATGTTATATGCCTGGTGGACTCCAAGAACTGGCTGGGCAGGAAAAAGAGATAATGCCTATTCTTCTGTCCGTTTTGGAATAAAAGAAGAATTATTTATGAAGGTGGTTGATGAGAGATTGGCCATTAACATCGATTCTTTTCTGGTCAGGATGAAGCCGGTTCCCAGTCCTTATCTGGTTAAAGGTAAATTAAGTGAAAAGGCGAAAAAAGGGAGAGAAATCTATTATAACAGGAGTAAAGTAAATTGTGTTATCTGTCATCCTGCTCCTCTTTTTACCGATTTAAAGTTTCATATCGTTAACTTCCTTGACCCATGGGATGCTAATAAGGAATGGGATACACCACCTTTGCATGAGTCCTGGAGAACCGCACCCTATAACCATATCGGTTCTTCTGAAACCATTGAAGAATGTATTTCGGCTCCTGGACATTCGAATATAAGAAAGCCTGATGGAACACCAAATCTTACTTCTGAAGAAATCGAATGCCTTATGGAATATGTATTATCACTTTAAACAAAAGGTCAATTATTAGTCTGAAAAAGGATGTTTTTTAAAAGGAAAGGGTACAATATGTGTTGTTATAAAAGTAAAATAGGTATCCTGGTCTCAGTTCTGTCAATATTATCAGCTGCTGAGATAGATAATACCAAATTAAAAATTTCCGGGTGGGGATTTCTTACCTATGGGCGGGTTGTCGAATCCAGCGTTCAGAAAGGGAAAGACTTTGATCTTAAAGGACAGGTATATTCTGATTTTGATGCTGGTTTAAAAACTGAATTCGCTTTTGGAAATTATGGTAAAGGACGTATGCATTTTGGCTTAACTACTGCATTTATGGCCAATGATAACTACAATAAAAATGTGGAATTGAAAAGAAGACGATGTGTACCGTATCTTATTGATGCTGCAATTGAGTTCAGGTTAAAAAGTGGCAACAATACCTTCTTTACTGAATTTGGTTGGTTACCGGTAAAATATAACCCTCAGGCAAGAAATCTGGGAGAGTATCTTTTCAGAAGTAATTGCTATCCTAATGTGGTGGTTTCAGGATTTGAGCTGGCAGACAAAGAAAAACTCATTGGATGGCATGGAATGTATCAAAACGATTTTACCGAAAAATCATGGGTAAAAAGCGATCTTTTCTTTAATGTTGAAATGGGATATTACCCTATATATGATTTATCGCTGTCCTACATTTTAAGCGCGAACCTGGGGCGATTTATCGAATTGGGTGCTGGAATGTACCATCAACATTTGATATCAGTTGATCATAAAAAGTTGAAACCAGGTATCGATCAAAATCAATATCCTAGAGAACTTCCGGAATTCAGAGTTGTAGGATATACTGGAACAAACAACGATACCATTCTTTATACTTTTAAGGGTACTAAAGCTATGGGGAGAGTTACTCTGGATCCAAAGGCATTTTTTGACCTGCCATTTTTTGGTAATGAAGATCTGAAAATTTATGGGGAAATGGCTATTCTTGGCCTTAAAAATTATGCTTACTGGTATGATGATATTAAGGATCGTATGCCTATGATGTTTGGCTTCAATTTCCCAACATTTAAAATTATGGACGTTTTATCTGTAGAGTTCCAGTACTGGACCTATCCTTGGTGGAACTCGGCCGAAAATCTCTGGAAATATGGCTCTCCGGTTCCATATTGTGGTGATCAGGCTGATGATGGTGCGATTCCTTACTTCGAATTAGCTGATAAAATGCGTAAACACAATGATGACTGGAGATGGTCAGTATACGCATCCAGAAAAATAGCTGAAAGGATTAGAATAAGCCTGCAATTCGCAAGCGATAATCTATCCAAAACCGCCTGGAGTCCACCTCCTCCTTCTTATTCTAAATATACTGAGGTTTTGACCAGCAAAAAAGAATGGTACTGGGTGAGCAGAATACAGTTTTATTTTTAGAACCAAAAGGAGTTTCAGAAATCAGAAAGATTACTGAATATTAAAAATATGAAGTTTATTAAAAATCTGATTAAAACGGCCGCTTCATTGAAGCTGACCGTTTTTTGTCTTTTATTTGTCTGCATACTGGTGGTTTGGGGGACGTTTTATCAGGTCGATTTTGGTATCTATGCCGCGCAAAAAAGGTTCTTCGATTCCTGGTTCTTTTTAATAGCTGGTCTGATCCCTTTTCCGGCTCTTAAATCAGTTATTGCAGTACTCGCAATAAATCTTCTTGCCTCAGGAGCATGCAAATTCTCTTTTCGGGTGGAAAAGTTTGGCATTTTTCTGGTACACATTGGCACTGTTGCGCTTATTGCAGGTACTGCTTTCTCCTCTTTCTTAATCAACGAGTCGGTGCTTTCTCTTTTTGAGGGCGAAAAATCTAATGTCTCAATAAAACCGTCTGAATGGGAAATAGCTCTCTTTAAAAAAGAAAATGGTAATTTGACCAATGCAGGTTTTCATAACATTAATCACCTGAAAGCAGGTGCAATTATACCATTTTTCAGAGATGGAATTTCTATCTCTGTTGAACAGATCTACCAAAATTGTGAAGCTTATGGGAGCTCTCCTCATAAAATTGAATCTTTAAAACCCATTGAGATTGAACATAATCGGGATAAGAACGTTCCAGGACTGATTCTATTAATTTCAAAGAAAGATGTTCAGGAATCAGTCAATTCCAAGGTCTTTATTTATGGTGGTACTGGAGTTCCGGCCCATTGCGTAATTGGCAGAGACACATTACTTATTTCTCTTCAGCCGGGCCATTTTAAACTTCCTGTTCAGGTAGAGCTGATCAAATTTACCAAAGAAGAACATCCGGGGACTCAAACCGCAAAAAGTTACAGTAGCCGTATCCGGGTTAGCGGACCTGAATTGAATAGAGAAGCTGTGATATCGATGAACAGGCCGTTCCGATATAAATCCTTTACTTTTTATCAGACCAGCTATTCTATGCAACATGGCCGTACTGCGTCAACTCTGTCGGTTGTGGAAAATCCGGTTCGATTTGTCCCGTACCTGACCGGCATAATTATAATGCTGGGATTACTGTATCATTTTATCTTCAAATTTGCAGTGAGTGGGTTTAAAAATCAAAGAAAACAGTATATCCGACAAGAAAAGAAATCATAACAAATGAGAAACAATAAAAAAACTTTTTTTAATACTATCTTTTTGATGATTCTTATCTGGTTCAATTCGAACCTGATGGCTTCAAATGCAAGCAATAAAATTTCTGTCGAAACACTTGGAAGAATAATAGTACTTGAGGAGGGACGAAAAAAACCGCTGGACACCTATGCAAGAAACAAACTGATTCAATTTTCCGGAAAAAAGAGAGTCAGTGGTTCAACTGCATTGCAGTGGCTATCTCGGGTATTACTTAATCCTGATGCTGCCAATAATGATCTGATATTTTTGATAAACAATCCAGAAGTAGCCGATGCTCTGGGCATTACTCCAAGAACAAAACGGCGTTACTGTTTTACAGAATTATATAACGCCAGCCCAAAGCTTAATCAGTTGGCCCATGAGGCAATGAATAAAGAGAGAAATACCTGGACTTCATTTGACAGAGAGATTATCAATACCGAACGCAATCTGGAGGAGTATTTTCTCTTAAGATCTGCTTTCAGTTTTCTTGAACCTACTCCATATCTGCAGGTCAACGATTCATCTCTTTCACAAAAACTAAATCTTCCATTAAACCAGTCAGTCTCATATTTCGAGCTGTTAAACCGCGCCGAATCAATTTCTGAAAAAATGAAATTAATTCAGCAGAAAGCAATAGACAGTCTCAGTCAAGAAGATCAGGCATTGGTGGATTTAGCCAGAAGAATGTACGATATGGAGAAATCACTGGATAATCCACCTCCACATCTTATTCCTGATACAAGAAGCAATGATGGCAAATGGCTGGGTTTATGGGGTTTGGTAAATCAGCATAAATCCAGAAGCTTAAAGCAGAATGCACTGATGTCTCTGATTCATATCAGAGAAGCCTATCTTGATGGGAACCAGAAGAAATTTGATGAATCGGTTTTACAGTTTAATAATATTATCAGGCAACAGCATGTTTCGGCTAAAGAAAAGCTGCCGGATCCAATGATTGAGATTTTTTATAACAAGCTGAACCCGTTCCTTTATGTAAAAATCTTATACGGTCTTGCAGCTCTGATCTCATTATTGTCAATGGCACTGCTATGGGAAAAAGGACGCTTTGTTGGATTTCCCCTTGTATTGGCTGGATTAATATTGCATACTACAGGAATCATTTTACGAATGATTATCATGTCTCACCCTCCGGTAACCAACCTTTACGAGACATTCATCTTTACAGCCTGGGCAGCAGTAATAATCGGAATAGTTCTTGAATGGCTCAGAATCGGATCGATAGGAACAATAACTGCCGCTATCAGTGGATTTCTTTTTATTCATATTGCCGGGAAGTATGCAGGTGATGGCGATACGATGGGAATGCTGGTCGCTGTACTGGATTCATCGTTCTGGCTGACTACCCACATAGTGACCATCTCACTGGGATACGCGGGATATATAGGTGCGGGACTGGTTGGCCACATTTATCTGATTCATAAAATGATCAAAGCTGATGATACTGAGCAGTTGCAAACAACTTTCAAGGCAATAAAAGGCATTTTCTATTTCGGACTGTTATTTACTGTAGTAGGAACCATGTTTGGAGGAATGTGGGCCGATCAGGCCTGGGGCAGGTTCTGGGGATGGGATCCAAAGGAAAATGGTGCTTTACTTCTTATATTATGGGGACTGATTGTGATCCATGCAAAGCTAAGCGGCATGATTAAAAATACTGGATATGCCATGGGAGCAGTGATCGGGACGGTTCTGGTAATGAGTGCATGGATAGGAGTAAATCTTCTGGGAGTAGGGATGCACTCTTACGGGTTTACCTCTTCTGGGGCGGTGGCTCTGATGATTTATATCTGTGCAGAAGTTGTATTTCTATCAGTAAGCGCGGTTGTGCTTTACAGGAAAAAGCCACAAACCATAATCCTAAAAACCTCAGTAGATTGACGCGGATAACACGTAATCTATTGCGCATAAAGGCTTTCAGTCCTTTCGGTCTTATCACCAGTAGATAAAACCTTCAAGGACTTCAAGCCCTTCTGCATCAATATCTTACGGTTCTTCATCGTCACCTGCTGCGGTTTTTAGGATAATAAACGTAAAGCACGCAAAGTTCGCTAAGTAAACGCTTAACCTTTTTATTCCCAAAAATCTTTCATCTTGTTCTTAATGTCGGTGTGGAGCTGGACCGGATTATTAGGCTGTTGCTGTTCGATTTCCACGGGTGTTACTTTTTCCATAGTCTTAAGTACTTCTGGGGTGAAAAATCGGCAGCATTGAGAATAGCTGTGCCAGTCAGAAAAACCCATCGGGCGGGAGTAAAAACGCATAGGCCAACTGACATAGAGGTAGTTTCTGGCTCTGGTTATAGCAACATAGCTAAGTCGCAATTCCTCTTCGAGCTCATCTTCCGAGGCCGCTGACATATCCGAAGGAATACATCCATCAGCAGCATGAATCAGATAAACCACATCCCATTCGCATCCCTTTGCAGAATGAATGGTGGATAACACCAGATAATCATCATCCTTTTTGGCGGGACCGGCAAAGTCACTGGTGGAGCTGGGTGGATCGAGTATAAGATCGGTCAAAAATTGCGACCTGGAGCGGTATCCGGAAGCAAGCTCGATCAAATGCTCCAGATCGTTAAGGCGAGGTTGGGGGTTGTCGTAGTTGTTTTCCAGCAATGGAATATAAAAATTATGGATCTTTTCCAATTGACTTTTCAGTGGAAGCGTTTCTTTATCTGCATTGTCGATCATCAGTTTTCGTAACCGTAGAAGTTCCATCCGTACGTTTTTTGAAACCGCTGCAGTACTGAGCGAATCGGCTGAAAAGTTCTGTGAGCAGTAATGCTGGTATACCGCAGATGCAGTTGCCGGGCCGACACCTTCGAAAAGTTTGAGAATCCTAAACCAGGCGATTTCATCTTTTGGATTTTCAAGTATTCTGATTATACTAAGGAAATCTTTTATATGAGCCGAATCCAGAAATTTAAGGCCACCATGCTTATGGAATGGTATTTCTTTTTTCATCAATGCAAGCTCTAACGATGCAGAATGAGAACCGGAGCGAAATAATACTGCCTGATCACGAAGAGCGATTCCCTGTTCGTAGTGTGCCAGAATTTTTTCTATAATGATATCGGACTCATGCTGTTCATCTTTGCAGGTAATAATTTGAGGAGTCTCCCCACCTTCTCTGGATGTGAAAAGATTCTTTGTAAAGCGTTGTTTTGCCTGTGAAATTAATTGATTTGCAGTATTAAGTATAGGTGCTGTGGAACGGTAGTTTTGCTCCAGAAGCACCGAGTGAGTACCTGGGAAAAGAACAGGGAATTGCAGAATGTTATGTACTGTTGCGGCTCTGAAGCTATAAATACTCTGAGCATCGTCTCCGACCACCATGATATTGCGGTTTTTCTGTCTCATGCGCAAAAGGATATCTGCTTGGCACTTATTTGTGTCCTGATATTCGTCTACCAGAATATGATCGAACCGTTCTGAAATTGAATCTGAAGTGGCAGGATTTTCAAGGAGGTAATACCAGTAATGCAGGAGATCATCATAATCCAGAATATTTTGTTGTTGCTTGATAATAACATAATCTTTAAAAATCTCTTTTAGCTCCTTGAGCCAGCGATTACACCAGGGGAAAAGTTTATTGACTATTGTTTGCAGATCCTCACCTGAGTTCATTCTTCGGGAATAGATTGCCAACAGGGTTCCTTTTCGTGGAAATCTTCCTTTTGGGGAATCGATTTTTTTTTGTCTGATCACATCAATCATATCTTCGGCATCGGACTGGTCGATGATAGTGAATTCTGGGGGAAGTCCTATGGATTCGCTATAAATTCTGAGAAGTCGGTTAGCTATGGCATGAAATGTTCCACCCCAGACTCTGGAGGTGAGGGCGGAGTCGTTTCCAATCGCCTGGGCTGCCCGGTTGAGCATCTCTTTTGCGGCCCGACGGGTGAAGGTTAGAAGTAAAATCCGCTCCGGGCTGACCCCTTTTGAAATCAGATGGGCGACCCTGTAAGCCAGTGTTTTTGTTTTTCCGCTTCC
Organism: uncultured Fibrobacter sp.; assembly: GCA_964472925.1. GTDB lineage: Bacteria > Fibrobacterota > Chitinivibrionia > Chitinivibrionales > Chitinispirillaceae > JAAYPC01. The sequence goes on from CAYYNL010000167.1 coordinate 7,755, forward strand.
TGCTCCGGCGATAACCATAAGGGGGCCATCACCAAAAGTTACTGCTTCAAGCTGTCTGGGGTTTAGCTCATCAAGCCATTGTTGTTTCATGCTTTTTACTCCTCGTGCTATAAAAATAGATATATTCAGGCAGAGAGGATAGGATTGTCGGGAGTTCATCTCATCACCCCGGTAAAATACTCTTCATTAATAAATTTTTGGCCTGCTGAACTAGAAAACTGGTTTATTGAACCAGAAGGCTGGCAAGTTGATCAGTAGAGTAAGACTTCTAAGCAGCAATTGGCATGTTGCCACATATCAGATATCGTGAACCGTATTTTGCAACTCAGATTCTCTATGGGAGTATACCTTATCGGCTTTCAGTGTGATGGAAATTATCTGAAAACCAATAAATTCACAATTATGCGCTGAATCAGAGTACATACTTTTTCTTTTTTGCTGTATGCCGAGGTTATTTTTAAACCAGATTAAAAAAAATTAATCACTCGATATGGAGTATCGGTTCTTGGTTTTCAGAGGTATCAGCGATGCGGCAAGACAGTTGCTGCCATTGAGAATAAAAAAGACACTATTAAAGCTGTATCCGGGAAGGCATCTGTACAGTTTCCTGCCTGCAGATTTTCCATTAACTATACATATTGACCCCTGTAATGTATGCAATTTCAAATGCATATTCTGTCCGACTGCTGATAACGGGCTTTTAAAAGAAGTCAATAGAAAATCCAGTATGATGAAAGAGGAGCTTTTCAGGAAAGTAATAAATGATCTATCGATTCTGCTGAAAAGAAAAAAGTTTGCCATTGACTGTATTCATCTGTATAAGGATGGGGAACCGCTTTTAAACCCCTTTTTCTGTGATATGGTCAGATATGCCAGAAGAAGTGGAGTCGCCAGGGTACTGTCCACTACCACCAATGGTTCACAAATCACAGAAAAACTTGCATCGGAAATTGTAACCTGTGGACTGGACAACATCAGAATATCCATAGAACACGTAAATAATGATGGATATAGAGACATCTGCAGATCCGATCATTCGTATGATGAGATACTGCAGAAAGTACGGCTTCTGTACGATACTAAAAAGAAACAGAAAAGTAAATTGAATATACTGGTGAAAATAACCGATACCGGATTAAGTTCAAAAGAACTGAAAAAGTTTCACAATGATTTCAGGCCATTTTGTGATTATACCAGAGTCGATTCACTGATGGGGTGGTCAGATTCTTCCAGAAAGGATTTTACTTTGGGGAAATCGCCAAAAACCGGTATGGATGGTTCAACGAGACTTCACAATCAGATCGTCTGTCCGGATCCCTTTTCCAAACTATCGGTTAACAGTGACGGAACGGTTTCTGTATGCTGTGTGGACTGGAGTCATGGGCTTGTGGTGGGGAATGCTTGCGAAAACAGTATTGAAGAGATCTGGAATGGGGAACAACTTAAAGAGATCAGACGGCTTCATATCACAGGTAACAGAAGCCAGATTCCTGTTTGCCGCAATTGTCAGTATGTCAATGGAACACCAGCAGCATCAGATCTGGACTCGTACCGGAAGAGACTGTTGAATTATTATAAATGATAGTTCTTAACCTTAGTATCTGTCTTCTGGAACCTTAGTAGCAGAAGTAACACGTACACAAGAAAACCTTATTACCTTATTTTTATCTTCACAAGCAGCACAAACTGTTACCATTAATTTCGGAACTTCGATGACGCGGCTCTAAGCCGCGAGAACGAGGCTCTAAGCTGCGATGACGAGGCTTTAAGCCGCGATGACGAGGCTTTAAGCTGCGATGACGCGACTCTAAGCTGCGATGACGCGACTCTAAGCTGCGA
>CAYYNL010000168.1:0-9529 GCA_964472925.1 uncultured Fibrobacter sp.
TCTTATGTAAAGACTCTTTTGTGGAAATCGACCAATTTTGAACAGAAACTATATAGCAGTTGTCATCTATTTTTGTCATCCTGATCCCGACTCCAGGAGCAGCCATCAGATGCGTAGCCAAAAACAGTATAAATAAGGAAAAAAACTGCCGGTAATGGCAGGTGTGGATTTTTCCTAATCTGCAATGTAAGTACATCATGATTCAACCAATGGATCAAGGACCCGTCCCATAAACAGAATTGCACAAGTCATGGTATCACGTATAAAGAAGATAAAAGGACGATCTGCCACAAATTGGGGTGGAGGTGGAGCCGGAATTGAATCGGCAAAGATCACTCCTGTGGCAGCTGCTGCTTCAGTTCCACTTTCATCTACTTTAATAAATGCCTTATGAAAGATATCGCTTATAAAAAGGTCGATATTTGTTATGCCTGAGAAGTCAGCCGAAAAACTGAATGGTTCTTCCATTCCCAGATTCATAAAAGCATTTTTCAGGGAAATCGATTGTGTAGCAAACTCAAATTTGGGAATGCGCACGCTTACCAGCCCCACCGAATCGAGACCATTGACAAGATGGCTAATAACCTCTGCTGAGATGTTTTGTTCAAAATTACTATAAGTACCAGCATTGGGAAGAATAAGATCCATAGCCAGCCGCTTTCCTTTATATGGAAGCTCAAGGATACGACAATTACCTGAATCATAATAGAGAAGTTTCACCGACCCGCTACTGAGATTCATCATTGGAACAGTAACCTGACTTCCATCTATACGGGTAAAGGTCTGATTTTTAGTCAGGGTATCAGGAAATTTTATCAACCAATCGGCAAGGAAATAAATTGCATTGGTTAACACCAGTCTGGTATCACCAGTTATGGACCCTTCCGGAAGAAGATCATTAATACGATCATGGGTCTGCTCACTTACCCAATCGTTAATAATTTTCCTGGAAGGTTCAGGCTCCAATGCAAAGTTAACTATATTAATCCCTGCATCGTAGTGTCTGGATAAGATATCCAGAAAATTTACATGCAGCATCAGATTCTTCTGTGCCCATATACTGTTCACAATATTCAATTCCAAGTTTTCTGTGGCTTGAGCATGAGATTTGAGGCTCTGATCCAGCCCGTTAATTCCAGCATGAAAATCTTCACCCTCAAGACTTACCTGAAGAGCCTTGCGAATCTGAAGATCCGTCTCACCTTTGGCCCCGGCATCGGTCATTCCCAATGCTGTAGTTATACTGTAAGGTGAAAAAAAGAGGTTTCCATCTTCTTCTTTGACCAGCTCTGAATACATTTTTACTGAGAAATGATTGATACTATTAGCCTGAGTGGAAATTCTGGGATCATTTTCAGTTATAACTGATCTATAAACGAAGTCTGATTTTATCACCGCAAAAGGAGCATTAACATTCTTTTTATTATTGCTATTATCTGAAACTGGATTGTTATTGCATCCGCTTAGAATAACGGCACATACCAGACATAATATTTTTATATAATTCATAAGTTCCCATAAAACTTAATGTGAACAAACCAGCAAATATGTTCTTATTAATATAGCTTAAATATCAAACAGATGAAAGGCATGTCTATATTTATTGCTTCCATAATCCGGAAGCATCTCATTGTTGCTAATCCAATGATATTAAAGATGTTAATATTCTTTTTCCATTTATTCCATATTTATGCAATACCAATTTTTGGAAGCACCTATATAATTTAAACCATCGCTAAATTCGGACTATTGTATGGTGTAAATCGCATAGCCCCCTTTAAATTAATGATTCAGAAGTTTCAAAATTCATATCTACCTGGTGATATGATCAGTCAAGTACTACCGCCACAGGCGTTAACTTGATTGAGCGGCAAAGCCGCGAAAGCAAGAAGGCACGATAGTGCCTTTACGAGACATCTGGCTCCACTGGCTTAGCCAGTGGTTTCCTGAAATCCAGAAATAAACTTTCTGGGTCGATAAATTAAGGGAAGTCAAACGAGAAATGTTAAACCTAAAAACCGCAGTAGGTGACGATGAAGAATCGTATGGTTTAGGTTATAGGTTATAATTGAATGTAATTGAATGAATTATAGGAAAAGAGGCTGTAAGCAGATACAGCCTCTTGTAAATAAGCAGTTTATTTGGCGGTTAGTACTTCTGATTCCACTGCATTCTTTTCTATTTCGGGTTCTGCTTTCTTTTTTGTTTTGGCAGAAGCGGCTTTTATAGAAGGTGGGGCATCCCACATTTCGTTTTTTGCATTTGCAGTTCCTGTTTTTTTTGCAGAGATCGATTGTGCCGGCAGATAATAATTACGGGAAAAATTGTTATCCCAGTATTGCTGACCATTTACCTTGTAAAAGAGCGCAAATTCAACATCCGAATTGGAGCTTAGATTCTGCTCCATCAGCCACACCTCAATTCCTGACTGCATTGTCCAATAGTAATCGGCCTTTAAAATATCATGACTTTCCCATTTATCTGTAGTATAAATGAGACCTACTTCTTTATCATTACCAAGGTTTTGTACCGCTGCATAAACCTTCAGTTTTGAATTTATCAATGATGAAGCCCCATGTACAATCGGGAATTCTTTTCCGGTGATTACACTAAAACCATTTATGACCTGAGGAGCCTTGTAATTGAGGCCATTATTGTTGTCCCAATACTCTTTCCCATCCACAAAATATTTTACTGCAAAATCATGCTGCCCCTCACTGGCCGGAGCAATCCATTTTTCCAGCTTTCCAGGCAAAGACTCCTCGAATTCTGCAGGTATAGCTGCCCAGGAAGCATGGTTTGTCCAAATAGAAATACTCTTTTGGTATGCAACATTTTTCACAATTATCTCATAATGCCCTTTGAAGCAAAGGCTTCCAGCACCCGAAGGGAAAGAGTTACAATACATAATTCGCAATCCGACATTTAAATCCACATTGCCCTCCTTTGTAAATTATTCTGTGAATTTTATTAATTGGACAAAAAGACCGAGAAATATAAGCAGAGTTCAATAAAGTCAGTTTTAAATCGGTGGATTAACTGGTTGCAAAAAAAATGCCATCAAAAAAGGAGATTCCATTTTTCTTCTGAACTCCTTTGAGCACCTTTTTTATTCCTCTTTCTGATTAACTGATTGGATCTTTCAGATCGGTGTAAATTTTCATATTTGGAAATTTTACAGTAGGCTTGAGAATAATCCAAAAAAACGCAGTAGGTGACGATGAAGAAGTGTAAAATATTGATGCAGAAAGGGTTGAAGTCCTTGAAGGTTTTATCTACTGGTGATAAGACCGAAAGGACTGAAAGCCTTTATGCGCAATAGATTACGTGTTATTCGCGTCAATCTACTGCGGTTTTTAGAATAATACTAATTTCCGCAGTTGGGATGTGAGTATACCATATCCAACTGCGAAATCTTGGATAAATTAAAATAGAGCTCAATATGAGTATTTTTGCCTGGTTTATCGCAAATAAGTTCGGGAAATCTGACTTTTAAATGCTGGAAAAGGATACATTATAACACCCTATCTCTGAGTTTGTCTGCTTTTTCCTATTTTATAACCCAGCTAGCTTACCTGCCTGGTATACCAGAGTTGCAACAGTCCATGCCAGAAGTAATTGGTATCCCACCGAAAAGAGTGACCATTTCCAGCTTTTCAACTCTCTGATAACAGTAATCAAGGCTACCACACAGGGAATATACAGAAGCACAAAGAGCATAAAAGAGAATGCGGAAAGCGGAGTAAAATGTTCTTGAATTATGCCCTTTAAGCTATCACTCTGTTCATCCACTTCATCCCCAACTGCATACAAAACTCCCATAGAACCTACAACCACCTCTTTGGCTACAAATCCGGTGACTAACGAAACCGCCCCCCTCCAATCAGAACCAAATGGCTTAACTACCGGTTCTATAAATTTGCCAATACGACCGATATAGGTTTGCTCCATCACAGCAGCATGCTTTTGAGATTCAAGCTTCTTAATTTGCTCGTTTCTCTCATCATCGGATACATTATGCACCAATTTTGCTGCCTCTATTCTCTGATCAAATTGACTTTCGATTTCAGGAGCTTTCGGATAAGCACTCATCCACCACAGGATTATCGAGAAAACAAGTACCACTCCACCCATTTTCTTCAGGTAATGTTCGGTTTTCTGCCACATATGAATGAGAATGCTCTGGAAAGTCGGTAATCTATAGGGTGGCAGCTCCATCACAAAGGGATAATCTTCCTCTTTTTGGAAAAGAGTATGCTTGAATACAAAGCCCATCAGAATAAAAGCCCCAAATCCAAAGACAATCTGAAAAAGGAAGATGACATTGGCAGCATGTTGTGGAAATAGTGCACCAGCAAAGAGTACAAAAACCGGTAACCTTGCAGAACAGGAAACCAAAGGAGTAAGTAGAATGGTTTTGATCCGGTCTTTTTTGGATTCCAAAGTACGGGCCGCCATTATCGCCGGAACACTGCAACCCAAACCCATAATCATAGGAATGAAGCTTTTACCATGTAAACCTATACGATGCATCAGCTTATCGGTAATAAAGGCGGCTCTGGCCATATACCCTGTATCTTCCATAATAGAGATGCCAAGAAACAATATCAGAATATTAGGAAGAAAGACTATTACTCCACCTACTCCGGCAATGATCCCATCGGAGATCAGATTCCTGAGTACTCCCTCCGGTAAAGAGGTGCTGGCTTTACCCTGCAACCATTCAAATAATGATTCAATCCATTCCATAGGATATTCTCCCAGTTTGAATGTTGCCTGAAACAAAAGCCACATAAACAAGATAAATATGGGGTATGCCCAAAACCGGTGTGTTAAAACTGTATCAATCTGATCGGAAATCTCCACACGATTTGGCCTGGTCTGTTTAACAGTTTCTTTTACTGCACCAGTGATAAAACCGTATCTTGATTCTGCAATGAAGGTTTCTGGTAAATCACCCAACTTTTTACTCAGATTCTGAATCAGACTGTCCCGCAAAACAAGCACTTGATTACCCTGAGGTAATTCCTTTATCATTGATTCAATCTGCCTGTCCTGCTCAAAAAGTTGCAGTGAAAGCCATCTTGAATTGTATTTGGTTTCACCAGATTTATCTATTTCTGTCTTGAGCTGAACGACGGCCGTTTCCAGTTCGTCGGGAAGCCGTACTGCGAAATCAGTTGAAGCCCCCCTTTTTTCAGCACCCTGCTTTACTGCTGCTGCAAGCAGTTCCTGAACCCCTTCCCCTGACCTGGCATTAGTAACTACGATAGTCAAACCCAGAAGCTTACTCAACAGATTTATATCGATGTCAAATCCCTTGCTTTTTACTTCATCCCACATGTTAAGAGCCAGTACTGGGCGCACCCCCAGTTCAAGAAGCTGCACTGTCAGGTACAGATGCCGCTCAAGATTGGTGGCATCTATCACATCAACCACTACATCTGGCTTTTCATCCACGATAAAGTTACGGGCAACCTGCTCATCCATGGAACATGTGCATAATGAATAAGTACCGGGAAGGTCAATAATTGTTACATACTCTTTACCAAAACGAGCAGAACCTTCTTTTAGCTCGACAGTAACCCCGCCCCAGTTTCCCACTTTCTGATTTGCTCCGGTAAGCCGGTTAAAAAGAGAGGTTTTACCTGAATTGGGATTACCGGTAAGCGCTATTCTCAAGCTCATCTTCTTTCTCCTTCAGCCCCGAATTCATAAGGACCATTATTAACCGGTATCACATGAATAATTTCTGCTTCAGAACCCCCTAGTGCGATATGGCAATTCTTAAGTTTAAGTTCCAAAGAGCCCATTAATGGTACATGTTTTACTATGCTTATCTTCTGCCCAGAGATTAACTTCATCTCCAGAGCGCATCTTTGAAAAAAGGCGCTTTCTTGGCTCCTGCAACTCACAAACTGGCTTCCTTCATTATAACTGGACAATCGCCCGGTCTGCTTATTATTTACAATCATACAATCCTCAAGAATTAAAGAGTGTCCAACAAATTAGAATGTTCTAATTTATGGTTAAAAATTTTTTACCCTTTCCTAACAATTATCAGTGCCGCCTCATCTCTGCGCAGCGATAAATGAAAATTTCTGATCCGAACCTCAATAGGATCATCAAGCGGAGCTGCCCGTTCAACCAGAATTTCCTGGCCATGGGTAACTCCCATTTCTCGCAAGCGTTTCTTTAAAGCCCCAGAACCAATGATTCTTTCGATAATTCCCCGTTCTCCGGGTTTGAGTGCATTCAGATCGTAAAGAGAAGGATCTTGTTGGATTTCCTGTTGGTCACAATCCACAGGTGATAAGGTGCATCCGCAATCACTTTTGCAATCAGCCTCCTTTTCAGACATCGAAATGGAAGCGGCTATTTTTTCAGCCAAAGACTGATCTTTTTTTAATGCATTCATCAGTGAAGACATTTTTTTGCACACCTCCGAAGTCATTCCGTGTTCCATTCCACATGCAGCTTTATCGGCATCAATCTCAGTCATCCCCAGCAGCTTAACAAATAGTTCAGAGAGGATATGGTGCTTTTTATCAACACAACGAGCAGCATTCAAACCATAATCGGTCAGAGTAACATAGGAACGGGCCTGGTAGTTTATCAGTCCTTTATCAGCCAAAGAACGAAGTGCAACGGTTACTGAAGACCGTTTCACGTTCAATTTGTCGGCAATCTCCATGGAGCGGGCTACTTTATTAAAAAGAGAAATCTGATAGATAGCCTCCAGATAATCTTCTAAAGTGGGAGATAAAGAAGCAGAGTCCATAAAAAAGTCGCTTTTTTCATTTAATTAATTCAGTTTGAATACTCTAACAAGATACAAAAAAAATGAAAAATTATCAAGAGGGTTTTAAACCTCTGGTTTATCTGAACACTCCAATACGATTTAATGGCATTCAGAATTGAATTAAATTTTCCAAGGTGCTGTTTTTAAAACATAGATTTATGGATATTCCAGCAATAGCCGGCAAGTCGATCCCTTTTAAGATGGAATGCAAATAGTATTCCTGATGTAAATCTTTAAAATTATTAAACCATTTGATAATTAAAATTCACTCAATAAATAAAAAACATCGGGCTGATTAACAGTTTGAAAAACACTGGTTTTTTCTCTGCTCTTGTCATATTTTGTCATTTATTGAATCAGATAGAACGATAAAAGTGAGGTAAATTATGATCCAAATTAAACGTTTTAAAATGATTATCACTTTTTTAATCACCATTTTTGCTCTTGCTGCATCTGTTTTGGCTGCTGAAGATTACCAATTAACAGTTAAAGCTAAAACCGAATCCTACGGTGGAAAATATAAACCATCAAACTGTGTAATGATCTGGATTCAGAAATCAGATAACACTTTTATCAAGACTATTTTCAAAGCTGCCTACAGACGTGCCCAATATTGTAAAACCTGGGATAAAATTTCGGGCAATGCTGGATTGACAGCCAGCTCCAAAGATTTCGATGGTTTAACCGGAGCTACCCGTTCAGCAGCCGAAGGGCACACCGATACCATTAAAGCAGTCTGGGACTGTACCGGTAAGGATGGTAAACGGGTGGAAGATGGTGATTATGAATTCTGGATAGAGATGACAGAGGACCATGATACTTCCATGTTAAACCACGCTACCATTACCATTGGCAAGTCCTTTCAAACCGTAAAAGCTCCTGCCACCGATTATATCCCAGTATTTGAAGCGACCTATGCCCCATCAGTGAGTTCTGTAAATAAGAGTTTCGCCACTGATAAAAACTGGATAAATCTGGTTCAGGGAACTAATTCACTTTCAATAACCCTTCCTTTTTCAGGTAATTACTCTATATCCCTCTTTTCCCCTGCTGGCAAATTGTTATCCTCCGTTAAAGGAAATGGCACATCTGCCATCCTGCCTATAAATCACCTCCAATTAAATAATGGAGTTTATCTGGTCAGGATCTCCCATTTAGGAAAAGCATTTACATTACGATATCTGAAAGGATTTTAATAGAATAAAGACTTTTATTTAAGGCTTTCTAAAGAATCTTCAAATCTGACCCCAATGTTAAACCAGGGGTAGGTTTTGTATTTAGTGAGAGGAATTCTCATTTTCACTCTTCTCCGAAGATGGACTTCTATTTGCTCAAAACCATGCATTCAGGATACTTCAGCCTCCAGACTCAAAACAAAGGTTATTGTCATGTCTCTTTATGAAGACAATCAGAAATCGCTTCAGTCAGAAGACGATAAGAGATTTCAGTCACTTTCCCGCTTCACCATACTGGGTTTGTTTATTATTATCAGCGCACTTTTTGTGCCTGTCATGAGATTATTCTTTGTCCCAATCATAGTTGCTGCCGTTTTTGCAGGCCTTCTCTATCCCATCTATGATTGGTTCTACAAAAAATTATGGAAAAATGCACCTCTTGCCTCTATTCTCTGTTGCTTTCTTTTGATCCTGGTTGTACTTATCCCCTCCACCTTTATTATTCATTCGGTTGTTCGTCAAATGAGAGATCTTTATGCAACTGCTTTACCATGGTATAAAGAATTCTTGCAAACCTGGCAGGATTATCCTATTGTGCAACGATTCACAGACTCCAGGATTGGCAAATGGCTGGTTAATGAAGTCAACTGGCCACAAGTCATTGAAACCATCTCTAAAAACGCAGCCTCTATAGTCTCTACCATCATCAACAGAACCTATACAGGGGTTTTCGGGCTGGCAGCAGAGCTGGTAATCATGATCTTCACCCTGTTCTACTTTTTTATCGATGGGAAAAATATTCTGAACAGAATTCAATACCTTATCCCTTTAAAAATGGAATATCAGCAGATGGCAATCTCCAGCTTTTCACTGATCTCCAAAGCTATTATTAAAGGAACCCTGATCATAGGGCTGGTAGTAGGGTTTCTCAGTTCAATAACTCTGCTTATTTTTGGAATAAGTACATGGCTTTTCTGGGGTTTTGTCATCGTAATCTTTTCCATTATTCCTATGCTGGGACCCAGTCTTATCATGGTTCCTGCTGCACTTATAAAGATGCTTACCGGACATGTGTGGCAGGGAATAGGAATTCTTCTGATAACCTATATTGTACTTATAAATGTGGATAATGTAATAAGGCCCCGTATTGTAGGAAGCAGTGCCAGAATGCATGATCTGCTTGTGTTTTTTTCGACACTGGGAGGGTTAAGTGTTTTTGGCATTATGGGCTTTATTATCGGACCGATAATTGCCGCACTATTTCTTACGATTCTTAAAATCTATAATGAAGAATTTAAAAGTCAACTTGATAAAAGAGCTGGATCAGCTTCATCTGTCTCGAAGATAAAATAATAATACGATGTCTGCTTTTTTGGTTGATGTTTTTCTTATATACTTCTCTTTTCTACCGACAAGTTTCCAGAAAAAGCTTTTAACCTAATTTCCGCTGTTAGGGTGGATGTAGTCGCGTATCATCCTAAAAACCGCAGTAGGTGACGATGAAGAACCGTAAGATATTGATGCAGAAAGGCTTGAAGTCCTTGAAGGTTTT
>CAYYNL010000169.1:0-9483 GCA_964472925.1 uncultured Fibrobacter sp.
TATCTACTGGTGATAAGACCGAAAGGACTGAATGCCTTTATGCGCAATAGATTACATGTTATTCGCGTCAATCTACTGCGGTTTTTAGGTTTATGAAACCATTAGTATTTAACCATTTCTGAAAGATCAATGATGGAAAAACAATACAATCCTGCGCAGGTAGAAGATCGCTGGTATGCGAAATGGATGGAAAAGAAACTTTTTCATGCCAATGAAAAATCCAATAAACCCAAATACTCCATTGTTATTCCTCCTCCAAACGTCACTGGTGTACTCCACATGGGTCATGCACTGAACAACTCAATTCAGGATATCATAATACGATATAAACGTATGAGTGGCTTTGAAACCCTCTGGATGCCCGGTACTGATCATGCCGGAATAGCTACTCAGAATGTAGTGGAAAGAAAACTGGCTAAAGAAAAGAAAAACCGTCATGATCTTGGCAGAGAAACTTTTGTCAAGGAAGTCTGGAAATGGAAAGAGGTGCACCACCAGATTATCTCCAGCCAGCTTAAAAAGCTGGGCAGCTCCTGTGACTGGGACCGGGAACGATTTACCATGGATGAAGGATTGTCAAAAGCGGTGCGTAAAGTTTTTGTGCAGCTTTATAAAGAAGGTCTTATATATAAAGGAAAATATATAATAAACTGGTGCCCCCGATGTCAGACTGCTCTCTCTGATGAGGAAGCAGAACACAAGGAACTTCAGGGAAAACTTTATCACTTCCGCTATCCTTATGCAGACGGTTCAGGCTATGTAACCGTTGCCACCACCCGTCCCGAAACTATGCTTGGAGACACCGCTGTTGCGGTTAATCCCAAAGATCAGCGATATATAGACAAAATAGGCAAAAAGTTGATTCTTCCTCTGGTAAACAGAGAAATTCCTATTATTACTGATGATTATGTAGACAGGGAATTTGGTACTGGTGCAGTGAAAGTTACTCCTGCACACGATCCCAATGACTACGCGATGGGGCAGCGCCACAATCTTGAAGTAATCGTGGTTATGGATGAAACCGGACACATGACCGGTCCCATCCCCCAAAAATATATCGGTAAAGATCGGTTTACGGCTCGAAAAGAGATAGTTGAAAACCTTACAGCCCTTGGTCTGGTGGAAAAGATTGAAAATCATACTCATGCGGTGGGTCATTGTTACAGATGCGCCACCGTGGTGGAGCCATATTATTCGGATCAATGGTTTGTCAAAATGAAACCACTGGCAGAAGAAGCACTCAAAGCAGTACTTGAAGACAAGGTTACATTCTATCCTTTGCGATGGAGAAAGACCTATATCGACTGGATGGAAAATATCCGTGACTGGTGTATTTCTCGTCAGATCTGGTGGGGACACAGGATTCCGGTTTGGTATTGTGACTGTGGTGAAATGGTTGTCGCTGAAGAGACCCCATCAAGCTGCCCCAAATGCCATGGCTCATCTTTAAAACAGGATGAAGATGTACTTGATACATGGTTCTCATCATGGCTGTGGCCGTTTTCCACCATGGGATGGCCTGAAGAGACTACGACTATGAAAAAGTTTTTTCCCACCGATACTCTGGCAACCGCACCAGAGATATTGTTTTTCTGGGTTGCAAGGATGATCATGGCATCTCTTCATTTTACAGGTAAATTGCCCTTCACCAAGGTTATTCTTCACGGCACTGTAAGAGACAAGACAGGACGAAAAATGAGCAAATCCTTGGGTAATTCCATTGACCCGCTCGAAATAATTCCGGTTTACGGTGCAGATGCACTTCGTTTTTCGATGATCATGATCACCGCCTCTGGAGCAGATGTCTATTTGGGAAAAGATACATTCGATATAGGACGTAACTTCGCTAATAAACTATGGAATGCTTCCAGATTTCTTTTGAGTAATATAGACCAAAATTATACTTTTAGCAGCTTACCCTCAATGGAGCGTTTCAAGCTGGAAGACCGCTGGATTATCAGTAAACTGCAGAAAGTGGTTTCCAGTGTCAACGAAAGTCTGGAACAGTTCCGCTTTAATGAAGTTTGTCATACTCTTTATGATTTTATCTGGAAGGAGTTCTGTGATTGGTATATTGAAGCTAAAAAGACTGATCTCTATCAGCAGGAGGATCCTTTACAACGACAGGATGCCATCTGTCTGTGTAGCTATATGCTGGCATCAATTCTGAAGATGCTTCATCCAGTCATGCCTTTTATTACAGAGGAAATTTGGTCGAACCTGCGGCAGAAAGTGGTTTTTCCGGAGGTTATTGACAGCGAGTTTATAATGACTTCCAGTTTCCCCGTAGCTGACAGTTCATTACTGAATGATAAGGCTGAAGCTCAGTTCGGTTTGACTATGGATGTAATCACTGCTTTACGGACTATTAGGTCCGAAAACAATGTTCCACCGGATAAACAAGGAAATGCAGTAATTATACCTGTCGAGAGCGATAGTACAGATGTTTTAAAGGCGCAAGTTAAACTGATCAATCAGTTTGCCAAACTGACAGATACTATCATAGGTCAGGATGCCAGGAAACCATCCTTTGCAGGCTCATCGGTAGTCAGAGGTGTAACTGTTTATCTCAGCCTTGAAGGTCTGATCGACATAAAAATTGAAATTGAAAGACTAACAAAAGAGATATCCAGAGTCAGTGGGCTTATTAATGGAACCAAGGCTCGCCTTGAAAATGAAAACTTTGTAAACCGTGCACCTGAAGATATTATAAAAAAGGAACGGGAAAAGTTGCAGGGTTTGGAAGAAAATCTGGAAAAACTGGAGAAAAATCTTCAGATGATGCAAAAAAATGATGCGATTTGAGACCGGTTCCGACTTAAAAGCGAGATGATTTGGTACCAGTTTGGGAATAATTACCCGGAGGTGAATTCGGATCTTTCTAGTCAATCACCTCCGGTGCAACCGATTATGCCAAGTAAACCAGTCCATCTATTCTATCTCAATGCTCTCTTCGATCAGCAATTGGGAGGCTTTGACACAGGCAAACTTGCCCGTGCTACCGCCGAAATGACTATTCTGTTTTCATTCATGGGAGGGGAGTCCGACAGAGTTCTGCTCGATGTGGAAATGCCCGATGATTTCAGGAATTATCTTCTTTCCATAAATGTAAAACCTCTCCAAATAACCAACGGTCTACTAAATCCCCTAGAGGGGAATATTAAAAGCAGGGATGAAATTCCGGTACCCTGGGGATGGGATCAACACACCTTTACCAAATTGAAAATGCTGGGGCTTAATTGCTACAACCCGGATCTGTGCATCGTAAAAAAAGTAAACTCTAGACAATTCCACAACCTCATTTCCGACCGATTCGGCTTAGGAGTTCCGGGATCTACTTTTTGTGATTCTTATGACACTTTTCTGGGAAGTATGGAAAAACTGGAAGCTTTTGGAGACTTGGTGGTAAAACCATCATTTGGCGGTTCTGGTTATGGATTCAGAATCATTAAAAAAGGGGAAAGAAAACTTTGTCAAAAAGAGATTGAGGCTCTGATTAAGCATGGGGGTATGGTGATCGAACCATGGTGCAAGCGTGTTTACGATTTTTCAAGCAGCATCACTATTCAAAAAAATGGATATATGAGTTCAATACGTCACCAGAGGTCTTTTTCCAATATGCATGGTGTTTTTATTGGCATATATATGGCACCTGAAGATCCAGTGATCGAAAAGTATGCTTCTGTTCAGGAGCAAGCGGTTAGAAACGCGGCTCAGGCGCTTTTTGATCAGGGGTATTTCGGCCCTGCAGGATTTGATTCTTTTGCCTATATCGATAATCTTGGGAAAGAAAGGGTTGCTCCAGTAATTGAAATTAATGCGCGTCATTCCATGAGTGATGTGGCACATGCGGTCAGAAACCGCTATGCACCGAATAAATATTGTTTTTTCCGCTTGATAAGTAAAAAAAGATGTAGCCTTCCCGATGATTACAATGAATGGAAAAAAGTGTTAAAAAAAGATCATTTCGACCCTGGTACTCAGGAGGGGGTAATTCTTCTTACTCCACTTCGTTTAAGGCACGAGAGTACAGTTGTTCAGCCAATAAGAAATGGCTTTTTTCTTTCGGCAGGCTCAGAAAAGGAGCTTTTCGAAATGGATGAGAGGCTGAGGAGATTACTGGAGTAAGGGTATTTTTTAAAAAAAACAACATTTTTGATTTCATTTCACTTTTTTAAATACGAAGAATTTACGAGATTACAAAGTGAAAAGAGTCAAAAAACGTCCTAAAGGTGATTTTCACATTCGAATCAGTATATGAGAATAAAATAGATGATTTTCTGAAATTCTGAGATTACCGCTCTGGAAACACTTCCGGTTCTCCACCAATATTTAAGCATTTTATTGGTCCATTTGTAACGTTCCAGAGGGACTGGCAGGTAATGGAAAGAAAAATTGGAATTTTTAAATTGTTTTTTCACTATCAGATGAATTCTACGCATATGATAAGGGCTGGAGACCAGACCTACAGAAATTTGGGATTTACCTTTGAATCTCTGCTGATTTTTTTTAATCCATTTGGCAAAAGCATCGATTTCGGAGACAGTATTCTGGCAGGTATCCACTATATGAACTCTTGACATATCGAAATTGGATTTGCGCAATAAGCGGGAATAACCGTTCTTATAGTCGCTTAATAGCCAGAAGGATTGGGGAAATTTCATTGATAATTCTCTGGAGTAGGCCACCCGTTGCTGTTCTCCTGCAAAAGTTACGATAAGGTCAAGCTTTTCAGGGATGGGATCGTTGATCATTAGCCATCGTCCCATATTTAATAACAGAAAAAGGCACAGAACAAGAAATAGTGAACTGCAAGCCAGTATTATGTTAAAAGGGTTGGTAAACTTCATTATAAAAAACTCTGATTTAACTTACTAATTAATTACTAAAATAGCTACTGCCTTCCATGAAGGCATAGTTTTACCTGGGTCATAATGGCTATTATTGAACTATAGGGTTTACCATTAATGAGTTCCGAAATTAATGGTAACAGTTTGTGCTACTTGTGAAGATAAAAATAAGGTAATAAGGTTTTTCTTGTGTACGTGTTACTTCTGCTACTAAGGTTTCAGAAGACAGATACTAAGGTTAAGAGGGTATTGTATCATAATCCCTAAAAACCTTAGTATTTGTTTAACCTTAGTAGCAGCAAAAAAGCCAGTCAAGTACTACCACCACATGAACCTGTAATCCAGGCGTTGTCAATTACACGCACCCCAACACCAGTCGTTGCCCGGTGCTAAAGATAGTGCGCCCTTTCAGGGCTGGACAGGGATGAAGAGATCCGGAATCCATTAAGGAATTACGTATATGGAATCGAGGCCATTATCGCTAAAGGAATTGTCGGAAATCGAGGCCGACACTGTATTTTTATCGCGAATTATGCCATAATTCTGATTGTTAGTAAAGCTACAGTTATTAATCTTTGCTTCTGCATCTATATAGACTCCGCTTGTTGCATTTTCAATCTGGCAATAACTTAATTCGGTTTCTGGTTTAGTGTTTTTATGAAGCATAATTCCCGCACCGGTTGCACTGTCTTGCCCCCAGTTTTCATCCCTGTTGAAGGACCGAAATTTGATCGGTGAATCATTTGTACCTTTGACGATAAGTGTCCCCGGTAAAGAATTCCCTACCTGAATATAGGAATCCTTCAAGAATTCGAAAATTGTGCCTGGTTTAATATTAATCGTAACTCCATCTGTGCCTCCGATGCTAATAACACCATCTACAATATAAGACGCATCATGTTTTTTCCAGGTACCACTTTTCCAAACATCAAACCCTGTTACCAGTATTCCACCTTTTCCATTATCAGCAACGCTACCGGTACCAGAAAGGTTAACAAGCTGGTCTGCAGTAATACTGATTCCATACCCCTTGTTTCCCACAATAATATTATTCATAAATGAAGATGAATCAGCAATTCCACCACCATCTTTGCAAGTCACACCATTTTCTTCACAATTTTTTATCAGACAATTTAAAACAGTAATTCTTCCCATAAGCCAGGCTAAAATACCTGTAGTTGCGTTTTGTATTGAACAGTATTCAAAAGTTGCGCCTTCTGGTGTCTCCGGACCCACCCAGATACCACTTATTTCGTCTCCCCATACACTACCTGGTGAACTGCTGATAAAGTAAATCGAATCCGATTCAGTTCCTTTAGCATTTAAAACTCCAGAGCCAAAATGAAAGTCACCAACTTTAATACAGGCTTCTTTTTCAAATTTGCATACAACCCCGGGCATGATTGTCACTCTACTAATTTTTCCGGTACTTGATCCAATAATGGTCGTTCCACTAAAAATATAGGGAAGACCCATTTTTTTCCAAACAGCATTTGAATCTTCAACAATAGTTCCCAACACCCTGATTCCACTGTTTTCTTCAGATACTGAAAAAGAGTTGCTGCCAGAAAGGTTTAACAAATTTCTTGCAGGTAAAGTGAGAGGGTATCCGCTGCAATCTGAGATTTTATTTTCGGCAAAATATAGCGAATCTAAAAGGCCTGAGGTACTGTCGAAATAGATGCCATTACCCTCACAGAAAGAGATCTGGCAATTGGTTATGGTTGGAGATCCGGCTTTAACAAGAATACCGGCTGTTGCTTTTGTAATCGAACAATAGTTTAGCAAAACATCTTCGGAGGAATCACTCAGAATAATTCCCCCATTTTTCGGTTTTCCCCATACCTTCGCTCCACTATCTGCTTCAAATGAGATGGGGGCATCAGAAGATCCATTAGCGATGAGCTTTCCACGCGAATCATTACCAACCTCGATATAAGAATTTTTATTTAATCTAACCGTAACCCCATCTTCGATTGTAAGGGTACCACCGTTACGGATTTTTATGGCCGCATCCGGATCGACAATGACAACAGCTCTTTCTTCCCAAGTCACCTTAGCTTCGATGTAACAATCGGAAACTACCCGGTAAACCGTATCTTTGCCGGACCATATCTGGTCTTCTGAAATTGTACCCTCTATATCCACTACTTCGGGTGAAGAAACACCCGGATTGTTTCCCTTGTCATTTTCTGAACAGTTTAAAACCAATATTGCAGCAAACATTGCCACTATTAAATACTTGCTCATTGTACCTTACCACCTTCAAGAAAAATTACAGATCGATATTATCGTTTTTGCCATATTCTATAAAATTAGAATATATCACCCAAATCGAACGATTCTCATCAAATTAAAGCATAATATAAAAACGGCGCTTTCGCACCGTTTACCGTTTATAACATACCTTCAAAGAAGAACAATGGAAATCGTCGGTAACCCGGTTTTATTCACTTTCATAGAAAGTTATTGATACCCCCCCACCACCCATGCCAGGATCGGAACTGAGGTACTTGTTTTCATTCAAGAATGCATAGGGTCCATCAGTTCTAGTCTCAAAGACCGGTATTAGTGCTCCCATTGAACCACAATTCCTTACGATAATCAATTCGCCGTCATTAGCTTTGAGAGTATATCGTGCATCCAGTCCTGAGAGCTGATAGTCTGCACCACCAGGGAGAATCTTTCCATTAACCTTTCCACTCATTGTACCACCGGTGATAGGAATAATATTACGTGAACCGCGTTTACTGGCTCCTATGGAAATTGATGAACCCAGAGAAACGTTTTCTGTAAACACGCTCTGGCCTTTACGTCCAGTTATCTTCACACAATCCCAGGTCTGATTTGGTATCCCTTCCGGATCTTTGATCAGTGTACGGGCTTGAGTCAATGCTACATTCGATATGTCATAAACTTTCATTTTAATCGTCTTAGTGGAAGAGTCTATAATACGGGTTGCTGCAAATTTTCCACTGTTAAGCCATTTATATGAACTGGAATTAGGGGCTTCGAAATCCAGAACTACACGAACCGGGCATTCTTTTTCAGGTGAAACACCTGCATTGCGCATTAAAACCGGAGTATTATCCCCAGTACGAAAGATATTAATCTGTTCCACTTCAACCGATCCATTGGGCAGAACAAGTTCGTAATCTAATCCACCTTTAAGAAATTTTGCATTTATGCGCTCACCCTTTAATTCTCCACTGTCAATATCATATTGATAACGCTGACCGAATTTGGTTATCCCCACATCGTGACATGTGCCGTATTGAAGTGTAATTTCGAAAATCTCATTTCCCAACTCTGGTGGTGGAATACCATCTGGCATGAAACAGGTCCATGACGGATCCGGTACGTAGGTTGAGTTAAGAATTGAACTTGCCAAGTCTTCCAATGCTATTATCAATTGTTTCTGTTCGTATGAGTCGATAGGAATTCGTGCTGAAGAGTAATGGTTTTTTTCTACTACTATGGTATCTTTTGTCTGAGATACCTCTTCAGCTTTAGTAGTCAACATTGATTCACAGAAATCCCCAGGAACTTTTTTAAGGTATCCCTCGGGTGCGACAAAACTTTCATCCGATATGAGAATATGTGCAGTATGCCGTTTTTGCGGTGTATCTAACACATAAAAGTAAATACCCGGTAACAATCGTGGAGGAATAATCTGCCAGGATCCACTTTCCAGTGTTCCTGAAAAAATGGTCTGTTGGTGTCTGCCCGAAAGATCAAATATGCGTACAAGCGCAGGCCCTTTTTCTTCCTGCCTGAAAAAAACTGCTTTAGCTTCATTTGTCATACTCTTACTGATACCACTATTTTTATTATGCCTGATTGACGTTCTTGAAATGTTGAAATTTCCATCAGAATCAGTTAAAGTGGTCAGATTCAAAATGGATAACCTGACACTGGCACCACTTATCGGTTTATTTGTACGGCTATCCTTTACTGTTCCGGAAATGTTAATCTTATCTTGCGAAAATGAAGCTGTGGCCAATATTAGAAGTAAAATCATCATTTTTGCTCTCACTTTGAACCTCCACCACTGTTTTTTCCAGGTACCTGCTTCTGGCAACAAAGCTCTGCCCAAATTTAGCTGAACCGCAGGAATCAGAGTCAAATAAAATAAAAACCCATATCGATAAAACTATCTCAAATTAAATGTGTCAAATAAGTTCAAAAAATGCTTATCCTCAACAGATCGTGTTTAAAAAATGATTCTGGGGACAGCCGTCATCCAGCCTTAAATCCAAATCGCACGAATATTTGACGCAGTCTGCCCAATAATTGTTCTCCCATATCACCCACAATTGACAGCAAAACTAAAGGACTCTTAATGATTAAAATCAAACAATCATACGAATTGGCCTAAAAAATAAGATTAAAAATATTGCCACCGATGAAACCGGGTAGTTGTCTCAGGTATACATTTGGCAAGACAGTTCGTGCAACCCACACCTGAAAATGTATGCTGAAGACTTCAGTTACTACTCCTTAACGGTTCATCGATGGCTGTTCTTTTACCTAAATCGTGGGGATCAAGTTTTATTTAAAATCGTAACATTATACATCGATAAAAACAGCTTTGCCTTGCGGCAAAGCTGCTCTCCTTTTCTTTCGAAAAGAA
>CAYYNL010000170.1:0-9471 GCA_964472925.1 uncultured Fibrobacter sp.
GAACAGGAATATTTCCCAGATCTTCGACTTCAAATCCCAGTTTCTGAAGTCTGTCAGCAAGACCGGCATACCGAATAGCACTGGGACCCATATCCACACCTCTGCGGGACTGACCAAGATCAAGTGGAATCCCAATTATCTGAACCGGTTTTCTCATAGAGCCCTCGTTAAACCTAAAAACCGCAGTAGATTGACGCGAATAATACGTAATCTATTGCGCATAAAGGCATTCAGTCCTTTCGGTCTTATCACCAGTAGATAAAACCTTCAAGGACTTCAAACCTTTCTGCATCAAAATCTTGCGGTTCTTCATAGTCACCTACTGCGGTTTTTAGGTTAAATAGTTTTTTCTGAAATCTGAATTCAAAAACAGGGCCAATCTTATTACAGATTTCGTATTTCGTATTTGAGATCTCGTATTTCGTATTTGAGATTTAGGATTTCGTATTTGAGATTTAGGATTTAGGATTTAGGATTTAGGATTTGAGATTTGAGATTTGAGATTTGAGATTTGAGATTTAGAATTTGAGATTTGAGATTTAGGATTTGAGATTTAAGATTTGAGATTTAAGATTTAGGATTTGAGATTTAAGATTTAGGATTTGAGATTTAAGATTTAGGATTTGAGATTTGGTATTTGATATTTGAGATTCTAAAATCTCCAATTTTCTTTAATGAGCTCCTTTTCCGGTGAGGGCCACCCAAAAGGTACGCAGGATAATCTTTACATCCAGGGAGATGGACATGTTTTCGAAATAATAGAGATCATAGAGGACTTTTTGCTTGACATCTTCTATGGATGAGTCGTATTTGTGTTTTACCTGTGCCCATCCGGTGATTCCCGGCTTCATTTTTATTCTTCGTACATACCAGGGAATTTCCTTTTTGAGTTGCTCTACAAAGAAAAGTCTTTCCGGACGTGGGCCTACCAGACTCATTTCGCCTTTTAGAACATTGAAAAATTGAGGGATTTCATCCAGGCGTGATTTACGAAGGAATTTTCCAATTGGTGTTATTCGGGGATCGTCTTCGGTTGCCCATTTGGGCCCGGAGTATTTTTCGGCATCTATATACATCGAGCGGTATTTATACATGGTAAACAATTTGCCATTACGGCCCACCCTTTCCTGTTTGAAGATAGCAGGTCCTGGTGAACCAATGCGGATTATTACACAGAGTAAAAGCCACAGAGGTGCTCCAAGGGTCAGAACCAGAAATGATACTACTACATCCATCAACCTTTTAATCTGTGCCTGCCAGGCAGGCATGTGGTCTTGGAGAAGCACCATCAGAGGTACTCCAAATATCTGGTGGGTTTTCAGATGTCCTGTTATGATATCCATCAGTGAGGGAACCATGTAAATATTGAGTTTTATCTCTCCACAATATTCAAGAATCTTTAGAATATCATCAGGTGATTGGCTGATATGAGAGATAATAAGCCCTTCGATCTTCTCTTTTTTAACTATCTGAGGGATATCCTGATAACAACCCAGTATCGAAACTCCATTTATCTGTTCATTTATACGATTGCAATCGTTATCCACGAATCCGCTTACCTTATAGCCAAGCTGCGGATAATTTTTCAAATCTTTGAGCAACTGCTGACCTGAACTATTTGCTCCTACAATCAGGACTTTGCTTACAGCTATTCCTCTTGCAAATAAAAATGTAAGAATGGTATGCATGACAAAACGGTTTGCAGTGGCAAAAAAGAGCATGCAGGAACCATAGGTCAGAAGTATGGGGAATTTGGTACGGGTAAAGAGAATCCTGGGATTGCCGCTATGGGCAAAATCGATAACCTGAGGGGCACTGGTAATCAAAAAGAGGATAAAAAGTCCGAACAAAACGGTTCTGGATACTACAAAGAATTCATCAATTCTGGACTCTTTATACCACTCACGATATAGTCCTGTAAAGAAAAAAAGAATAATCCACAGGCAGGCGACAATCAGTGATGGCTGAACATATGAGAGAAGTTCCAAAGATGGATTAAAAGCTTCGGGGAAAATGTTGGATTTGTATCTGAGCCAGAATGCGGTAAAGAATGCAACATTTATGGAAAGAAAATCAAAAAGTAAAGTGATCAGTTTTTCTAACAGTCGTAATGCCATTACTTACTTCTCATTTTTGAATTAAACTTCTGAAGAGCTGTGGCCCGGTCAAGACCCTCTTTTTTTCTGCAGACATCTCCGAGTAGCTTGTACTTGAATCCTTATCTATTCCAGGACCACTGCATGCATAAGGTACCGGTTCTGATGAATGAGTTTTCAGCGAAACTGGTGTAGCATGATCCGGAGTGACAAGTATCCTCAGCTCGGGGTGCTCTTTCTGGTATTTTAGCATTTCACCAACCACAAAAGAATCAAATTCTTCGATGGCCTGGATCTTTTTCTGAAGAGACCCTTCATGCGAGGTCTCATCTGGTGCTTCGACATGAAGATAAACCAGATCCTGCGTTTGCAGAGCCTTAAATGCAGCTTCTGTTTTTCCGGCATAGTTGGTTCCCAGATAACCTGTGGCACCATCAATGGAAGGAACATCAAGACCGGCCAGTACACCTAAACCCTTTACCAGATCGACTGCTGAAATAACTGACCCGTTTAGATCAAACAGCTCCTTTAGTGTAGGGAGTTTAAGAAAATTTCCCTGTCCCCACAACCAGATATCTGTGGCTTCGGTTTTATTGCTTTTAAAATTGGATATAACAGAATGGGCTCTTTTCATAAGAGAGATGATTATCTCTGCGCCGTTTCCCGATGGCAGATATGGAGTTATTTCACAATCGGTAATGTCATGAGGTGGAGTGGATATCAGGTTTTTAGGGAAATCTGAGATTACCATCAGATGTCTATAACTCACACCCGGATAGAAACTAATTCTGTCGTTTCCCAGTTCTTTTTGTAATTGATGAATAATCTGATTGGCGCTTTCGGTATCAATGTGTCCTGCAGAGTAATCAATCATGCGGTTATTTTTGATAGTAACCAGATTGCATCGGAATGCAGTGTCATTTGCTGATAATGAAATACCCATGCTGGCAGCTTCTATGGGTGCTCTTCCGCTATAATAACGCTTAGGGTCATAGCCTAACAAGGATAGATTTGCTACATCACTTCCAGGATGCATGCCAATAGGAACAGTACAAACCTGACCAGTATGACCATTACTGGCAACCGAGTCCATATTAGGGGTTTTGGCATAAGCTAGCGGGGTAATATTTCCCAATTCCGGAATAGGAAAATCCGCCATACCATCACCCACCAGGATAGCATATTTATAACTCATTATCTGTTATTCTCCGTTATATTACTGTAAATTCTGAGGATTTTTCAGGAAATGTTTCATGCTGAATGGAAATTTATTTTTCAAGGTATCAAGAATACTTTCTTTCATCTGATCTATTTCAATTACCGTTTGATGCAGCACCGGTCGTTCCTTTAGTCCACAAAGTGCCGGATGAACCGGTTTATTGGAAATGGAAGAGATCTGTTTTATGCATTCAAATTCATCACTGTGTTTAGCTTTGTCAATGCCACTGAGAACATCGCAACTGAATTTATAGGGACTTGCAGTCGAAGCGACAACAGTATAATGCTCAAATGGCCCAAGCTTATTGCAAAGAGCTATTCCCACAGCAGTGTGTGTGTCAACAACATAACCGAACTGGTTATATACTTTCCCTATAGTGGAGAGTACTTCGTCCTCATCGATCCACCCGCTGATAATTACCGAATCTATTGCCTGTCTGGTGGTGGCATCAATTTCGAATTTTCCACTTGAGTTAAGTGCTTTGTACCAGGCGAATATTTTTTCCGCATTATGACAGGTGATTTCAAAAAGAAAGCGTTCAAGATTTGATGAGATCAGGATATCCATCGATGGGGAATTGGTTTTATAAAAATCACGGTTAGAATCGTAAATGCCTTTGGCGAAAAAGTCGGGCAGAATATGATTTTTGTTTGATGCGCAGATCAATTTCTTTACAGGTACACCCATTGCTTTAGCATAATATGCTGCCAGAATATTTCCAAAGTTGCCTGTGGGAACGCAGAAATTGATCTCTTCACCAGGTTGGATCTGTTGGCTTTGCACCAGGTCCATATATGATTTAACATAGTAGACGATCTGAGGACACAGTCTTCCCCAGTTGATCGAATTAGCAGATGACAATTCGATGTTGTTTTGTGAGAGGCTGTTTTTAATTGAATTATCGCTGAAAATTTTTTTAACTGCAGTCTGACAGTCATCAAAATTCCCTCTGACTGCAAACACGGCGGTGTTATTACCTTCAGTGGTTATCATCTGAAGTCTTTGTAATTCACTGACACCTTCGTGAGGGAAAAAAACCATTATAGAAATGCCTTCAATGTTTTTAAAACCTTCCAGAGCTGCTTTTCCAGTATCTCCGGAGGTGGCAACCAGTATGGCAGTATGACTGGATCTGTTGTTTTTCTTTTTTGAGATCTGTAGAAGATGGGGCATTATCTGCAGAGCGACATCTTTAAAAGCAGCAGTTGGTCCATGCCATAGTTCCAGAATGGAGAGACCCTGTTTCAGTTGAATTTGGCTGATCACCGAATCGCTTCCAAATTTATCGGAATTGTAAGCCTTGCTGATACATAAATCTATCTCTTCAGAGGTGAAATCGGTCAGGAAACGGCTGAATACTTCACGTGCCACAGTCTGGTAACTGGCAGGTGAATACAGAAAATCCTTACTGAGATGCGGAATCGATTCCGGGACAAATAAACCACCATGGGGGACCATGCCCATGCAGATTGCTTCAGAAGATGATACTGGTGAATGATTACCTCTAGTACTGATATAAAACATAATTTCTAAACCACAGTATAATGTTTACTAATCTTCTATACGGATTAATTGTGTTTTCGCTCTGATATAATCAGAATGTTCGATTTTTCTTAAAGCCAGATTAATTCCTTTTTCCAATGCCGGATGTGTTAAAATAATAACCGGAACACTATTATCAGGATGCCACTCCTTCTGCATTACTGATGCAATGGAGATCCCCTGAGTGCCCAGATCAGAGGCGATAGATGCAAGAACACCGGGTCTGTCCTCTACTGTAAACCGCAGATAGTATCTGGATGTGACCGATTCTATCGTTTTGACACTTACCGCATTACTGTAACTATAAAAGTCCATAGGAACACGAATCGGGGTTTTACCTGAGATGTTTCTGGCGACATCTATAACATCGCTTACCACAGCAGATGCTGTAGGCATCTCTCCGGCACCTTTACCGTAAAGAAGAATCGGACCTACCGCATCACCTTCGATTAACACTGCATTGAAAGCATCTGAGACCGAGGCCAGTATATGATTTTTACGCAGCATCGCCGGGTGCACACGTACATCCAATCCCTCTGTACCCTTGTCTTTTTTAATGATCCCCAGAAGCTTGATAACATAGCCCAGTTCGTTGGCAAAAGCAATATCCTGGGCTCCGATGGCGGTGATTCCTTCCTTGTAAATTTTATCGTAGCAGATATAACCGTTACTTATCAAAGAGGCCAGAATTGCCACCTTATGACCGCTGTCACCACCGCTGATATCCAGTGTCGGATCGGCTTCCGCATACCCCTTTTCCTGTGCTGCCTTTAGTACCTGTTCGAAGGGAAGGCCTTCTGAAGTCATGGTTGAAAGGATATAATTACAGGTTCCATTGATAATGGTTTTGACCGAGAAAATGTCGTTTCCCACCAATCCTTCTCTGATGGCTTTAATTACCGGCATACCGCCACCAACCGATGCTTCAAAATATAGAGACACATTGTTTCTTTCAGCGCATTCAAAGATTTGCGGCCCGAATTCAGCAATCAGTGCCTTATTAGCTGTAATCACATGTTTCTTATTATTAAGGGCATTTAGAACAACAGTTTTGGCGAATGTGGTACCACCAATAAGCTCTATAACTATATCGATAGAAGGGTCGTTGATAACATCGTTTGCTTCGGTTGTACAGATAGCGTCTTTTACAGGAAGTTCATTAAATCTTGAACTGAGCTTGTCTGCAATACGAGCCAGTTTGATAGAAAGTCCCAATTCTTTTTTGAAAGCCTCAACTCTATTGGCCAGAACCTTTACTACACCACCACCGACTGTTCCGGCACCGATTAAACCAATGCGAATCTCGTTCATGGGGGTCCTTTCTTGTGATCCTTAGAGAAAAAGAAAAAAAAGACTGAATAGAAGTCAATTATTGCTCCAGTGCGGTTATCGCAGATTTTTCGATAATCAGGTTGGAGCAAAATAAAGAGGATAAAATAGTAGTTGAAACCGGTTATTCCTCATTAAATTTTTTCTCAAATAAGGAAGCAATAGCCTCAATTGCCTCATTTTCATCTTCTCCGGTTGCTTTGATCAGCACCTGGGATTTATAGGCTGCAGCCAGCATCATTACACTCATGATGCTTTTGGCATCGGCTGATACCCCGCCTTTGGATAAGGTAATATTGGATTTAAATTTCATCGCCGTCTGCACTATCAACGATGCAGGACGGGCATGAATTCCTAATGTATTAATTACAGGTATAAGTCTTTCAGCCATATTAATTTTTCTTTTTTCTACCAAATCCCAGTTTTATTCTTAATTTTAGTGCATCTCCCTGCACTTCATTTATCAGCGTATCCAGATTGGTAATAGTTTTCTTTAGGTCATGATAGAATTCAGAATCATTGACAATCATTCCTAGAGAACCTTCACCATCTTTTACCTGACCGATTATCTGATTTAATGAGACTATCAACGAATCAACCTGTGAGGCTATTCCAAGGGCTGCTGTTGAGAGTGAATCTCCATTATTCATTATTGCATCAATATGATCACTGTTTCTGGAAACAACTTCCTTAAGATCGCTTGAGATGGTTTGTAAGTTTTTGAGGCTACGATCAATAACTGGTTTGTTTTCTGAAAGAAGTGTTTGTGCAACGTTTGATATAGTATCCAGACGATTAACCAAGGTTTTAAAGACCGAAAGAAAAGTGGTATCTCCTACAGTGGTTTGTACAATTGAACTCACATTTTCCACAAGAGTCTCCACATCAGCCAATACTACTCCTAATACAGACATTGCCTCTGCAATTCCAGGATCGAATACTCCGGGAACAAAGCTGGTGTCGGATTTGGTGTTTGCTTTTACTGGACGTCCTTTATCTGAATACATGATTCCGATTCCACGTTCTCCCATTATTCCAATATTTTGTACACTAAACTTACAGGAATCGGTTAATTTTACTGATTTCTCAATATCAAGTACTACTGCCACACCATCGGTACGCAGATAGATGTTTGAAACTGCACCTTTGGAGACGCCATTAACTTTTACAGGATCTCCGATCTGAAGTGTTCCAACATTGGGGAAAAGCACAGTATATGAGACCATTTTTGCGGATATGGAAACATCTTTTAACCACAATACTCCACCAATAAGAATTACTATTGAAATTAGGATGGACCCGCCAACTATCAGATCCATATTGGTTTTTTTCACAACCAACTCCTTTCGGCTGCAAACAGAGAGACTTTCCTGCTGTGAAGAAAAGTCCAGAACAGCAGGAAAGTCTCAGCAAGGGAAATGTTAAGCTGGTTTGTGACTTTTAATCTTCTGATTCAGTTTTTTCAACTGACGCTCGGTTTTGGCCAGCGCTTCATCGATAGCTTTACCGATGCTGTCTGCTTTGGCAAAAGCGACTACCTGATGCCCTTGAGTGCTCATAGTGATTTCTACAGTTTTTTCAACATGTTCACTGTCAAGAATTACATGTGCTGAAGTGATCTTATCGAAAAACTTCTCCATTTTGGTTAATTCGGCGGTGATTGTGTCTTGAAGTGTTTGAGATGCTTTATTATGACGTGAGGTGATCTGAATCTCCATGTTCACCGTCTCCTTCTAAAAATGGTTGAACAAATTCTGAAACTACGCAGCTAAAATTGCCACCAGTTTCTTTAAATCAATAAGAATAATGTTATCATTTATATCCGAACTTGAACAGTGTTTAAACTGCTCAGGTATCATTTTATTACCTTATTGCACAACTGGTCTGCTCTGTAAGAACTTCTCACATAAGGGCCTGCAGAAACTTCTGAAAAACCTAACTCCTTTGCGGTTTTTGAATATTTTTCAAAAATTTCCGGATGAACAAATTCTGCCACTTTTATCTGAGCTGCAGATGGCTGCAGATATTGGCCGATAGTGAGAATGGAACAATTACTGCTTCGCAGTGCTTCCATAGTTTGTATTACTTCTTCACTTTTTTCTCCCAATCCAACCATTATGCCGGATTTTGTAGTTAAGCCCTGGTCGGAGGCTCGCTTAAGCACCTCAAGAGAGCGCTGGAATGAGGCTTGCGGTCTGACAATAGGGTAAAGTTGTGGTACGGTTTCCACATTGTGGTTGAGAATGTCTGGTTTGCTGCTAAAGACGGTATCAAGAGCCCCGATATCTCCCTTAAAATCAGGAATTAACAGCTCGATAGTAACATCAGGAAGACAGGCTTTTAGCTTTTTCACGATTAACGCATAAACTGAGGCGCCACCATCCCAAAGATCATCTCTGGTAACTGAGGTAATTACAACGTGTCTGAGATTCAACTCTGCGACCGCCTCTACTATATGATCCGGCTCGAGAGGATCAAGCTTTGCAGGGGTTCCATGTGAGACGCTGCAGAATGAGCAATTTCTGGTGCACACATTTCCCATTATAAGGAAAGTGGCTACACCTCTGGAATAACACTCACCTCTATTGGGGCATTTGGCTTCGATACAGACAGTGTGGAGCCCTTTGGCATGAATATTATTTTGGATACTGTTATGTTTACCAGAGTAGGCAATTTTGCGCTTAAGCCAGGAAGGCATTACCCTTTTAGGCTCCTGAGTAACCTCGCATCCTTTTTTTATTTCTGTCATTTATTGAACAACCTCTAATGATACCGGTAATTCTTAAGAAAACCGATAAGGCAACCATAATTAATACGTTATGAGAATATAATTTGTTTTCAGAAAATGAATGATTTTTTGTAGTTACCGGAGAGCGAACCGGAGGCTGCTATTGACCCATAATGTTTTATCGGAAAAACAATATCGAAAACTGCAGAAAATTTGCGAATACCAGAACATCATATTGGTTAAAACCGCCCTCTGAAAAGGGACGATTTTAGCTTATTCATATTTTTGACGCAACCTGGCAGGCAGGATTTTCATCTGCTCTCTGTATTTAGCCACAGTTCTGCGTGCAACCGGTAAATTCTCAGAAGAAAGAATATCGGAGATCTTCTGATCTGATAAGGGCTTTCTATGATTTTCAGAATTAACCAGTTGTTTGATACGGTTTTTAATTCTCTCAGATGAAATATCGGTTCCTTCGGGATCCCGCCCCACGGCTTCAGTAAAGAAATACTTAAGCTCGAATATTCCATGTCTGGTCTGCACATATTTATTGCTGG
>CAYYNL010000171.1:0-6683 GCA_964472925.1 uncultured Fibrobacter sp.
TGGAGCCAGATGTCTGGTAAAGGCACTATCGTGCCTTCTTGCTTTCGCGGCTTTGGCCGCTTAATCAAGTACTAACCGCCTGTGACGGTAGCACTTGACTTCCAAAATCGGCTTATTTCTTCACCGAAAGGCATTGCAGTTGCATGACTTTGTGATTAATGGACCAATCATTGAAGATCAGACGCTTTCCGATCGGAGCAGAAATTCTTTCGGATCGATCGGGTATTCATTTCAGGGTGTGGGCTCCAGATCATGATCGCGTAGAGCTGACTTTTACAGCCGATCTGCTTTCTACGCCAGTATCTGAAGAGTTGCCCCTGTCCGTTGTCATGCAAAAAGAAGCTTCCGGTTATTTTTCAATACTACTGCCCAATATTTCTCAGGATCTCCTGTATGGTTTCAAACTGGATGATTCCAAAGATTATTATCCCGATCCTGCTTCCCGATTCCAGCCTCAGGGTGCAGGTGGATTTTCTAAAATAATCGATTGTCTGGACTATAAATGGAATGATTCGCACTGGAAAGGGATTTCCAAAGATAATAGGGTAATTTATGAAATGCATGCAGGCACGTTTACTCCCGAGGGTACCTGGGAAGCTGCCCGCAAACAGCTTCCTGAGCTTGCCAGTCTGGGGATTACAGTAATCGAACTTTTACCAGTAGCGGAGTTTGAAGGCAGGTTTAACTGGGGGTATGATGGTATTTTTCAGTTTGCACCTTCTCATCACTACGGCACGCCCAATGACCTTCGGGCCTTTATCGATCAGGCGCATCAGTGCGGAATCGGGGTGATCCTTGATGTGGTTTATAATCATCTGGGGTCCGGTTTGAGCTTCTTCAAAGAATTCAGTCCCTATTATTTTACTGACAGGTATAAAAACGAGTGGGGTGCTGCAATTAATTTCGATGGCCCACAATCCGGACCAGTCAGAGAGTATTTCCTTTCAAATGCAGAATACTGGGTTAGGGAGTATCATTTTGATGGCTTCAGAATCGATGCCACTCAGCAGATCTTCGATGCTTCAGAGAAAAATATCATTAAAGAAATAGTGCAGAGAGTACGTGCTCAGGACAGGGGAAAAACGTTTTTTATTATAGCAGAAAATGAGTGTCAGGACAGTATACTTTTTCATGAATACGGAATAGACGCGGTCTGGTCCGATGATTTTCATCGAAGTGCCACAGTTGCACTCACAGGCCACGCCGAGGCATACTATTCGGATTACCGGGCTTCACCTCAGGAGTTCATATCAGCTGCCAGATATGGTTATCTTTATCAGGGACAATACTATACCTGGCAGAAGAAAACCAGAGGTACACCAGTTCTGGATCTTCCGTCTGATTATTTTATTCATTATCTCCAAAATCATGATCAGATTGCCAACTCCCTTAGGGGTTTGCGTTTGCATGAGATTTGTGATCCTTCGCTTTACAGAGCACTTACCCTGTTTTTGCTTCTGGGACCACAGATCCCCCTGATTTTTCAGGGTCAGGAGTTTTGTTCTTCTTCACCTTTCTATTTCTTTACCGATAAGGATGAAGCCAGAACAGCGCGGGCACAAAGGGGGCGAAAAATGTTTCTCTCACAATTCCCTTCTATAGCTGCTGCAAGCGGCCCCTTTGTTCCATATCCCGGAGATATGGAGGCATTCTTGAGGTGTAAATTGAATTTTGAGGAACGTCTTTCAAAACGTTCGTCTTATCTGTTCCATAAACATCTTCTGTCAATCCGCAGGAATGATCCTGTATTCAGGACAGAGGGAAGAAAAGGAATTGATGGTGAAGTAATAGGTGCGAATGCTTTTCTATTGAGATATTTTGGAAAGACTTCATCACAGGACCGCCTTTTGATAGTCAACTTGGGAGTGGATCTTTGGCTTGATCCCAACCCGTATCCTCTGAGTGCACCTCCCAAAAATTGTGAATGGAAAGAGATAATCAGCAGTGAGGATCCGTCTTTTGGGGGAAACAGCACTTTTCCCCTGAAAATGAATGAAGTGGTGGCTATCCCCGGGCATGCTGCATTTTTTGTGGGCACGGCCTCTTAATTCCCCGAAACGGAGATTTACGCCCCTGATCCACAGCCCTTAGGGCAAAAGGTATGGGGTATACTCAGGCCAAAGCATCTGGTAATATGATCATGCGAAAACAGCAAATAAAAAAATTAAACTATTTCCTCATCAGGAATAAACATATTAGCAAATGAAGGCAGAATTGGTTATTCAAACAATGATAAAGGATTTTTAGTAAAAATATCACTGAAGATTAAAATTGTGTGTAATTTATTAATTGAGAGAAAAGAATTGTAGGAGGTGTACAGTGTACCAGAAAATAGGGATGATTTTAAGTTTAAGTGTGGCTCTGGCCATGTCTGCTGAAACGATTAACCTCAGGGGCAAAGTAACAAACCAAAGTGGGAATGCGATAAAGGGGGCTATCGTTAAGCTGGCTGCCAAGAATCTTTCAGATACCACCGATGATCAGGGGAAGTTCGCATTTTCTGTTACGGTGAGTGCAAGAGAAAACATCAACAGACTGCCTGAAAGAGAAAAAGTGACTATCGATAGAGGTAGTGTACTGTTCAGTCTGACTAAAGCTGAGCAGGTGAAAATCGAAGTTTTCGATATGTCCGGTAATCTATTGAAAAAAGAGCTCAGCCACTATGCTTCTGCAGGAGAGTACAGATATAATCTTTCCATCAACCCAACTGCTTCTGGTATGGCTGCGGTACGCGTTTCTATAGGGGGAAATAGCACCACATTTCGTTATCTGCTCTCATCTAGAAGTTATGTGGTCACTTCTGCCTCTTCTACCATACCTACTCCGATCAGGGGACTGGCTAAAATAAAAGCTGTTGTGGATACTATTAGTGTTTCTGCTACCGGTTATGCCACAAAGACGGTGCCTGTTAATTCTTATGATGAGGAACTTAATGTTACTATTGATTCCATTACTCTTCCCAAATTCAGTTTTTTCCTAACCAGCCTCGCTGCTCTTCAGGAGCTTTCTGGTAGTGAAAAAGGTTTTGGTGGTGATCTTCGCTTTGGTAAAACCGGTCAGGGTGCCGGTATTTTGGGTGCAGACAGCATCTGCCAATGCATTGCCGAAAAGAGTATGCCAGGTTCCAAAGTAAAAGTATGGAGAGCATTTTTGAGTGCTACCAAGGGTCCGGATGGAAAACAGGTAAATGCTATAGAGCGAATTGGAAATGGGCCATGGTATGACCGCAAGGGAAGATTGTTTGCAAATAACACCAGTGAGCTGCTTAATGCGCGTCCTATAAATGCACATTCTGCGATAAAAAATGACATTCCTAATGAGGATGGCATTCCAAACCATTATCCTGATCCAACAAATCCCGACCTGGCAGTGGATAACCATCTTACTATTACCGGTTCCGGGGAAGATGGAAAACTCTACAAGAGCAGTGGTATGGGTGGTGGTATGGGTGGTGGTATGGGTGGTGGTATGGGTGGTGGCGGTTTTAGCTTTACTGGTAGCTGTGTTGAGGATGTCACCTGTAGTGACTGGACATCTACCACTGCAAACAGTACCCCTCGTGCAGGATTTTCCTGGCCTCAGGCCTTTGGTGGTAATAGTAACTGGATCTCTGGTTGGTGCCTGTCTGGTTGCGAAGCTGGTATTGATCTTGATGAAAGCACCATGGCAGGGACTCCGGGAAAGAAAACCATCGGAAATGGCGGTGGATATGGTGGATTCTATTGTTTTGCTCTGAATCCCTAATTTAATCGGTATAGATACATCTAAACGAAGAACGAAAGTATCGGATTAAAGAAGTTACATAATCAGAGCCAATCAGATTAGATTGACTCTGATTATTTCTTTATGATTGAAAAATATTTCCATTTTTTGAGGAGATAATGAATCTCAGGAAATTAAAGAAAGGGATCAGTGGTAAAAGGGCAGCTCCCAGTTCTCCCATAAGAAATTGATAGTGTGGTTTTTTCAGTTTTCCATTTTAAAACAGTCATTTCTGGCTTTCAGGAAACCACTGGCTAAGCCAGTAGAGCCAGATGTCTTGTAAAGGCACTATCGTGCCTTCTTGATTTCGTGGCTTTGCCGCTCAATCAAGCTACCGCTTGTGGCGGTAGTGCTTGACTGGATCTTTTCTAAGAAGAATTAGTTCTATAATATTGACAATGGAGTAATTCTTTAATCCTGATTCAAAGTTTGGGGTATTCATTTCAATATTCAGGTTATTAACCTGATGCATAAATCTTTAATCGTCTGACCTCTGACCATGCGAAAGCAGGATATAAAAAATTTTAAACTATTTGTACTTCAGGATAAACATATTAGCAATAGCAATCAAGATTGAGTTAATAAGACAACAATGGATACCATCTAAATAATACAGTACTGAAGAAAATTGAGTGCGAATTATTAAGAAAGATTAGAGAAGAATTGTAGGGGTATATTATGTACCGGAAAATAGTGTTAATTTTAAATTTGTGTGTTGGCCTGGCATTGTCTGCTGAAACGGTTAACCTTAGGGGTAAAGTGACAAACCAGGATGGAAAAGCGATAAAGGGGGGGCTATCGTTAAGCTGGCTGCCAAGGATCTTTCAGATACCACCGATGATCAGGGTAAGTTCGAATTTTCTATTACGGTGAGTGCGAGGGAAAAACTTGACAAACTGCCTGAAAGAGAAATGGTTACTATCGAAAAAGGTAGTGTACTGTTCAGTCTGACTAAAGCTGAGCAGGTGAAAATCGAAGTGTTCGATATGTCCGGTAATCTATTGAAAAAAGAGCTCAGCCACTATGCTTCTGCAGGAGAGTACAGATATAATCTGTCTATCAGCCCCACTGCATCTGGGATGGCTGCAATACGCGTTTCCATAGGGGGAAAAAGCACCACTTTTCGTTATCTGCTCTCATCTAATAGGAATTATATAGTTACCTCCACATCTTCAGCCATGCCTACCCAAGTCATGGGACTGGCTAAAATTAAGGCTGTGGTAGATTCTATAAGTGTTTCTGCCACCGGTTATGTCACAAGGGTGGTACCAGTTAATTCCTATGATGATGAACTTAACATTACTATTGAGGCTATCACTCTTCCAAAATTCAGCTTTTTCGTAACCAGCCTCGCTGCTCTTCAGGAGCTTTCCGGAAGTGAAAAAGGTTTTGGTGGTGATCTTCGTTTTGGTAAAACCGGGCCTGGTGCCGGCATTTTGGGTGCAGACAACATCTGCCAGTGCATTGCCGAAAAGAGTATGCCAGGTTCCAAAGTAAAAGTATGGAGAGCATTTTTGAGTGCTACCAAGGGTCCGGATGGAAAACAGGTAAATGCTATAGAGCGAATTGGAAATGGGCCATGGTATGACCGCAGGGGAAGATTGTTTGCAAATAACATCTCGGAGCTGCTTAATGGCCGCCCGATAAATGCACATTCTGCGATAAAGAATGATCTTCCTAATGAGGACGGTATTCCAAACCATTATCCTGATCCACTCAACCCCAACAAGGCAGTCGACAATCATCTCACTGTTACCGGTTCTGGAGAAGATGGTAAACTCTTTAAGCCTAGTAACACTAGTACCGGTGGTGGCGGTGGCGGCGGCGGATGGGGTGGCGGTGGCGGCAACTGGGGTGATTTGAGCAATAACTGTGTTGAGAATGTCACCTGCGATGATTGGACCTCTACCACAGTCAAAAGCTCCCCTCGTGCAGGATTTTCATGGCCTCAGGCAGGCTATGATCCTGAAAGCAGTACCGGAGGGGGGTTCGGTATGGGTATGGGACACTGGATCTCCGGCTTTTGCCTTGCTGGTTGCGAAGCCGGTATTGATCTTGATGAAAGTACCTTGGCAGGGCGACCGGGGGTGAAAACCATCGGAAGTGGTGGTGGATATGGTGGATTCTATTGTTTTGCTCTGAATCCCTGATCTGGATAGTTAGGAAGAAATTTAATCGGCAAAGTAACTTTTAACCAGGAATTAAAATATTCGAAAAGATAATTTTCATCAATCAGAGCCAATCTGATTAGATTTTAAATATGATTGACTCTGATTGTTTCTTTCTGATTTAATATTATTTTCTTTTTCGAATTAATTTCTAATTATGATGAAACTGAATATTTTGTTAAAAATTCAAATTTTAGATGTTTAAAAGCAGGAGGGTAACTGTGTTTTTTAAAGCGATATTTTCATTTGCATTCATTCTATTGGTTTCTGTTTCTTTGTTTTTTGTTTCTCTATCCTGCAATGATAATGAAAATAACCCAACAACAGCCATTGGGCCAGATACGATTACCAAACCGGATACTACCAAACCGGATACTACCAAACCGGATACATCAAAACCAGAATGGGTAAGTGTTTTTAGAATCTCCCTCAAGAAAGATGTGGACGAGCAAGGTAATATGACCGGGAACAGTGTTAATATTGTAGGTGATGCTAAAGATGGGGCTTCGCTTTCAGATCAAATCTGGACAACAGTTGAGACAGAAGGTGACTGCCGTTTGGTTGTACCGCATGAAAATTACTGTGAAGAACCCTGTGGAGTGGGCTATAAGTGTGTTGCTGAGAATACATGTAAAGCTGAACCGAAACGGATTCACCTAGGGGAAGCTACCTTAAGCGGAGTAAAAACAACAGAAAACACTACTACTTTTTCTCTGGGCGACCGTGCACCTTATATGCCGATTGAAGAGATGG
>CAYYNL010000171.1:6783-9424 GCA_964472925.1 uncultured Fibrobacter sp.
ACAAAAGCGAAGATATTAGGAGAAACAAAAGATGATGGTTCCTGTACCATATCTGCAAAATTACTGGATAAATTGAAGACATACGGCATAGCTGGATTTCCCAGGCTGAAAATATACCGTAGAGCAACCTTCAAAAATAAAGCTGGAAATGTTGAACTGGTTGTTGAATCGGAAGAAACCAGGTATTTGAAAATACCGGGATATATCTCCTGCAATGGTGAATGTCCCGATGGTATGACATGTGGCAAAGATCGACTTTGTCATTAAGATTGAAAAATTATAAGGATAGATATATGTCAAGAAATCGTAATTGTAAGTTCATGTCAGCCCTGATAATTTTTATGGGGGTAATGTTTATTTCATTGCACCTTTTTTGCAGTGAAGATCCGGTTGAGAACCCAGCAGGTCCTTCTGGGCCCATTAGCTGGTCTTGTGTTATTCCGTCTGGGACAGAGCCAGACAGTTCTGGCAAAATTGGCTGCAAAAATGATTTCCTGGCCCTTGCTTCGACGCCTTTAAGCTCAAGCATTCCAGGAGCAACATCGGTAAAAACCGTTATCGATGACTGGGATAATGATGCTATTCAACTTTATTTCCAGAACAGCAAAAAATACAAAATTCATCATGAGTTTGCATCAGCCAACCTCTCCGGTAAAGGTAAATTGCCGGTGCCTGATTTGGCACAGT
Source organism: uncultured Fibrobacter sp. (assembly GCA_964472925.1). Lineage (GTDB taxonomy): Bacteria > Fibrobacterota > Chitinivibrionia > Chitinivibrionales > Chitinispirillaceae > JAAYPC01. Next base: position 7,471 of record CAYYNL010000171.1, read on the forward strand.
TTAACACCACAGAATACAGCAGCATCAATCGCCGATTTCTTCTTGGTGCAGTCACCTACTATGAAGGACCAAAGGTGTGGACTTATGAGATCGCTCCTTATGATAACGCTTCTGCTGAGATGATTAATCTTGCTTATCAGAAAATTAAATCCAAAGTCTATTTCGGTGATTCTCTTTATTTCCATCCTACCTCTCAACAGGTAGAAAATGTAGCCAAAGCTCTTCCTGATTCGGTCAAAATTATAACCACCGATGATCTTTATAAAGATATCGATTACCAGCCCCTCAACTATGGAACCAGTATGGGAAAACTGGTTTTTGTTACTGCAAAAGAGCTTGAAGAGGGCAAATATGTAAGTTTCAGGGATATAGTAGTTCTTGATGCAGTTCCAAATGATATCTCTGTAACAAGCGGAATTATTACACAGATGTTTCAGACCCCCCTCTCTCATATCAATGTGTTGTCCCAAAACAGGGGGACTCCTAACATGGGATTACGTAATGCTTTTAGCGATAGCACTCTCCTGGCGCTTAAAGGCAAGTGGGTAAAGCTGGTTGTAGGACCCGAAAACTATTCTGTAACCGAAGTTACTGTGCAGGAAGCCGATGAGTGGTGGGAAAAGAACAGCCCATCCCAGGTTCAGATTGCAAATATGAATCTAAGTGTCACAAAATTGACTGATATAAAAGATATTCTGAGATACCCAGAATTAAGTTATGAAGCGGCCATAGATTCCGCAATACCAGCTTTTGGGGGTAAAGCCAGCCATTTTGGGGCATTTCCTCATATGGACAGCACTAAAGTTCCTTATCCCAAAGGTTTCGCAATACCCGTTTATTATTACTATCAGTTTATGCAGCAAAACGGGTTTCTTGAAAGAGTAGAAAGAATGATGGCAGATACCGGTTTCCAGAATAATCCTGAAGTACGGGATGACAGCCTTGCCCTTCTGAGAAAACTTATGATGAGAGCGCCAGTAGATACTGCATTTACCAGAGAGCTTATGACCAAACTGAAAAACGAATATGCCGGTACCAGAATGCGTTTCCGTTCGAGTACAAATGCTGAAGATTTGGATGGGTTTACGGGTGCAGGGCTTTATACTTCAAAGAGCGGTGATCCTAATGATACCAAATCTGTGCTTGATGCAATCCGCGAGGTGTGGGCCAGTGTGTGGTATTTCCGGGCTTTTGAAGAAAGAAGCTATCGTAAGATAGGGCACAAAACAGTAGGTATGGCATTACTGGTACATCAGTCATTTCCCAATGAAGAAGCTACGGGAGTAGCCATCACCGCCAATCCTTATGATTTGTCCGGACTGGAGCCGGCTTTCTACATTAATGTTCAGTATGGTGGGGAATCGGTAGTTCTTCCCGATGCAGAAGTAACTTCAGATGTGTTTGTCTATCATTACTACTCCCCTGGAAGGCCAATTGTTTATCATGGACACTCCAATATTTTGCCTGAAGGAAGGAGTTCTGTTCTGACCAATAAGCAAATATATCAATTGGGAGTGGCATTGGAAGAAATTCACAGGTTCTTTCAGCCCATATACGGCAAAGTTCCAGGTCAATGGTATGCAATGGATACAGAATTTAAATTCGATCAGCCTAATAATGATCCCAATAGCGAACCGGTCCTTTTTATGAAACAGGCTCGTCCTTATCCGGGAATGGGTAAAGAGTAATTTGCAGATGCGCATGCAGTTAATGCGTGCGCATCTTAATCACAAACAGTGCCTTTTGTCCTCGGGAACACGTTCTTCTGATTTCCACACTTCTTTGGGACAGTAGTCTTCTTACAAGCTCTGATAAAATTAGAAAAATTTCATTACTCACTCGTGTTCTCAATGTAAAATCCGAGTAAAATAAAGCAATTGAACCTAAAAACCGCAGTAGGTGGCGATGAAGAACCGTAAGATATTGATGCAGAAAGGCTTGAAGTCCTTGAAGG
>CAYYNL010000172.1:0-9400 GCA_964472925.1 uncultured Fibrobacter sp.
TATATGAAGATACCCGCATTATGAATTTATCACAGCTGGAAAATGACGAAGAGAATCAAAAAGCAAACGCGGGTTGATAATTATCTAATAATTCCCAGGTAGTGCTCAGATATTGAAAAATAACTGACAAGTAATTAGAGTTAATACTTAATCAGATAAGCCCTGAATAAATAAGGAACTTTTCTTATTCCTCTTCATTTAAATAATTTTTCCAGATTACTTCTGATTAGATATTGCTTTGATATAGTTACTTTTCCTGAGTAAATAGAATTATAGCTACTTTTAATTGCCAGGAGCTGCTTAGGGTGTATTTAACAATTTGTTTGACATCACCAGATCACAGACCTTATTTTGACGTTTTAAAAATTGGATATATACAACAGGTGCCAGGGAATCCGGTGATAAATCCGGAGCGGTCCTGCCACTGTAATCCCAATACTGGTTTTTAACTAAAATCGGGAACTGTCAATCCAGGTCACTGTTACCGTTAACTACAAAGGTTTCGGGATGGGAAGGCCGACAGTTCGGGTAAGCCAGGAGACCTGCCTGATTGTAAATATTTTGACTTCTTTAACCCTCTAGGAGGGGTTAATGAGGAGGAATTTTCCTTGTATTTTCATTCTCTTATTACGATAGCGCTTGCCCTATCTGCTATTGTCAATGTATATGGCAATCAGTTGAAAAATTCAACTGATACTTCTTCTTCACTTTCTGAACTTGATGAAATGGTTATAAGTGGCTGTCGTGAAGGTACAGCTTCTGCTTCTACAAAAAACCTTCTAACAGAAGATTTCTCAGGGAAATTTCAAGATTTGGCTACTTTACTGAGAACTGTGTCAGTTACTGTATATAGGAATGGAGTACCGGGAGCCTGTTCATCTATACAGATAAGAGGCAGTTCTTCAAATCAGGTTCAGATATTTCTGGATGGAATCCCGCTTAACTCTGAGAGTGGCGGTGCAGTTGATATTGGGAAGATACCTCTTGGATCTCTTCAGGAAATCACTATTCATAAATCATCAGCTCCTCTTGAGCTGATTGGCTCCAACGAAGGTGCAGTCATTGAATTGTGGAGACACAGAGTCAGCGGGCCCCATGACGAAGGTCTTCCACCTAACAGAATTACTCTGTTAAAACTTGGAGAATAACCTTGTATTATCTGAGCAGCTTTTTTAACAAAATAGTTATTGTTCTTTTCGTACTTTTTGCAACAATATTATTGGATTGCAGGAGTAAAGAAACAGTACAACCGGTTAAGACTTTTTCCAGAATCGTCTCTTGTGCACCAAGCATTACCGAAACCCTTTTTGCACTCGGGCTCGGAGATAAAATTGTGGGAGTTACCAGCTACTGTAAATATCCCCCACAAATGGATATACAGAAGATCGGAGGTTATTCAGATATCAATGTGGAGAAAGTGATAAGTCTGAAACCGGATGTAGTTATTCTGCAGAAAGAGCACCAGAAGCAGAGAGATTTTTTCACTCGATTTGGAATACATGTGATATCTATAGATAATAAGACAGCCAATAATATATGCAGTTCTTTTGTTCAGATCGGTTATTTCTTCGGTGTAAAAAGAGCCGCAGACAGTCTGGTTGAAGTATTCAGGAGCAGTTTGCAAAGTAAGCCGGATTTATCAATGGCCCCAAAGGTTCTTCTGTGTGTTGGAAGAGATAATTTTGGTGGAGGATCGGTTTCAAGTGCATTTATTGTAAGCAGAGCGACTCTTTATAATGAAATCATAGAGGCTTCGGGAGGTATAAATGCCTATTTGGATTCTTTGCCCCATTATCCCAGAATTTCCAGGGAGGGAATAATTGCACTTGCTCCTGATATAATCATTGATCTGGCTTCTTCGATGAGTGTCTGGTCCTGTAGTACCCTGGTTGCAGACTGGAATTCTTTGAATATGTTGCCAGCAGTCAGAAACGAAAATGTATTCTGTATTTCTGCAGACTATTGCACAGTTCCAGGTCCAAGAATATTACTTTTATATCAGGATTTACGAAAAATAATTCAGAGTTATAGAAAACGACTGTCATGAGTGTTTCCAAAGACATAATATCGATACAAAATCTATGTATAGCCTATAAAAGCAATGTAATTTTAAAAAATGTTTCTCTCTCTGTTGGAAAAAATGAGCGGTGGGCTGTTATTGGCAGAAACGGTACAGGCAAGTCCACACTCATTAAAGCTGTAGCTTCAATAATAAAGCCGCAATCAGGTAAGATCCTTCTTAATGGAAAAGATATATTGAGTTACAATACACGGTCGCGAGCGCGGCAGATAGCCTATGTTCCACAAAAAATCGATGGATTAATTCCATACACAGTTTACGATTACATTATGATGGGAAGATACTCTGCAATGAATCTGTTTGCAGTTGCAACCAGCAAGGATCAATCTATTGTCAAAGAGGTTCTGACTATGTGCGATATTGTGCATTTATCTGATCGCATCATGAGTACATTGAGCGGGGGGGAGCTTCAGAGAGTGCTTCTTGCTGGAGCAGTTGCCCAGAAGACTTCGGTATTACTTCTGGATGAACCTACGACTTATCTTGATCCAGCACACGAACGTCACTTTTTTCATGCTTTATCCAGGGTGCATCATCATCAGGACCTTACTGTCATTATGGTTACTCATGATATAAACATGGCGCTTTCTTACTGCACTCATGTTTGCGGATTAATGGATGGTCATATTGCATTTTGTGGTTCTTCAGATGATTTTAAAAGCAAATGTCCATCAATTCTATGTGAACTTTTTGGAATCAGGTTTCAGAAGTATTTATCAGATGAAAATTCTGTTACCGTATTCGGTGCTTGGGAGACGGAATGTATAAAGGCAAAATGATCCCCCTAAAATTGACTATCATATCTATTTTGACATTTTCATCACTGCTGGTTTGTCCCTTTATAGGCATAAAAACTTTTTCCTTGCAGGAGATCGTTTCCAAAGAGGAATTCAGGTTTATTTTTTTTCAGATCCGTATACCAAGAACGTTAGCTGCTTTTTTCACAGGTGGAGGACTGGCAGTAGCTGGAATGGTTTTTCAGGCATTGTTTCGCAATCCACTGGCCAGTCCCTACACTCTGGGTGTATCAGGAGGTGCTTCTTTGGGAGCCGCTTTGTGCTTGGCTGCTGGTGCAGGAAGTTCCATTATGGGCATTTCAGTTGTTTCCCTGGGAGCAATTGCCGGTGCCGTTCTCAGTATGGTCTTGATTTATGGATTCCTCTTGTCCAGGGAGAGTAATTCTGCAACGCTGGTTTTGGCAGGGGTTGTGGTGTCTACGGTCTGCTCAGGGTTAATCATGTTTATACATCAGATAAGTCCTTTACAACATGCTTTCCAGATCATGAGATGGACAATGGGGGGTGTCGATGGGATTACATACCAGCTTCTTATGATTATGCTGATTCCAGTGTTGCTCTTTTTTCTGGTGGTGACAATTTTACTTCCACAGTTAGATCAGTTCATTACTGGTGATGAGATTGCATATACCAGGGGTGTAAATATCAGGTTGAGCAGAAATGTTCTTATTAGTGCCACTACTCTGGCTGTAGGATTTATGGTCGCAACCTGTGGCCCCATAGGTTTTGTAGGCATAATTGCTCCCCATGCTTGCAGAATTATTATCCCCGGAGTTCGCCATCGGATGCTGGCACTGTGTTCTTTTCTTATTGGGGCATCATTTTTGACTATATCTGATACTATTGCCAGAGTACTTGTTCCTCCAGCCGAAATTCCAGTTGGAATTATAACTGCCATCTTTGGTGGACCTTTCTTTCTTATAGTCTTGTTTAGAAGGAAAAATCGTTTGATGATGTAAGTCATAGATATATGATCTTGGTCGTGATATATAAAGAGTGAGGAAAAGATGAGAAAAGGATTCATTCAGGTGTATACTGGCAATGGTAAAGGGAAAACGACTGCTGCAATAGGTCTGGCAATAAGGGCTGCAGGAGCAGGCTTAAAAATCCTTTTTGTGCAATTTTTAAAAGGAATGAAATATAGCGAAATAACTGCACTTGAACGTTTTTCCGATTGTATTTCGATTCATCAGTATGGCAGTGGCTGCTTTATAAAAAATAAACCTTCGGATTCAGATATAGAAATTGCCAGAAAAGGCCTTCGGGAAGTTCAGTCAGAGCTGCTTAAGGGCCAATATGATCTTGTTATTCTCGATGAAGCCAATATTGCCATGCATTTTGGACTTTTTAAAGTCGATGAACTTCTGAAAGTGGTTGCATCAAGAAAACCTGAATGTGAAATAGTTATAACCGGACGCTATGCTCCGGAGGAATTGATTGATGCTGCCGATCTGGTTACAGAAATGAGAGAGGTTAAACATTACTACAGTAAAGGAAACCAGGCCAGAGAAGGGATCGAATGTTAATTTTAAAAACCGCTTATGGACAAAAAGCTATTGGGGTTGATAGGGTTCGAAGATTGATTGATGTGCTTTCTTTGCTTTCTGGCTCATAGTGCAGGCGAGTTGATAGAGTCTTTCTTGACATCGGAATCCTTTCTTTTTGCCAGATGGTTTCTGTCGTATATAAAGGTTATCTTTCGATAATTTCCACGAATTAGTGTTATCGGCAAAACAGTTATCAAGGATTTCAATACAGCGATTTTTAGCTTGCGGGTCAAGAATTGGAATCAACAGCTCGATTCTTTTGTCAAGATTCCTAGGCATCCAGTCGGCAGTTGAAATGAATACTGAATCATCCCCGCCATGGTGAAAGTGGAAAATGCGGCTATGTTCAAGGTAACGATCTACTATACTTATAACACTGATGTTATCACTTATGCCCGCAATTCCCGGGCGCAAACAGCAGATTCCCCGAATATTAAGTTCAATTTTGACTCCTGCCTGTGATGCTTTATAAAGAGCTCTGATTATTTGAGGGTCGGCAAGCGAGTTCATTTTTGCCCTGATAAAGGCATTCTGTCCCTGACGTTTACGCTCTATCTCATTGTGAATAAGGTCCATGATACGCTCACGAAGACCGATTGGAGCGGATTCAATTTTTCCGAATTGAACTGGTTGAGAATAACCGGTAATTGCATTGAAAAAGGCCGAAACATCAGCTCCCAGAATTTCATCTGAAGTAAAATAGCTTATGTCACTGTAAGTATGAGCGGTGATCTCATTATAATTACCGGTTCCGAAATGGATGTATCTGACAAGACCCTGTGGTTCTCTTTTTATAATCAGGCATACTTTTGCATGTGTCTTTAACCCCTTTACGCCATAAAGGACCTGTACGCCTGCATCTTCAAGTTCTTTAGCCCATTCAATATTACGTTGTTCATCGAATCTTGCCTTCAGTTCCACAATGGCAGTGACATATTTACCTTTTTCTGCAGCACGTATCAGTGCAGAAACGATGGGGCTTTTCCGGCTTGTCCTGTAAAGAATCTGCTTTATAGTTAATACATCAGGATCTACCGATGCTTCTTCTATTAAACGCACAACTGGTTCGAAACTTTCATAGGGGTGGAAAAGTAAAATATCCCGTTTTGATAAAAGATCAAACATCTTGATGCCTGGTTTAACCAGTGGGGAAGGTTGGGGTTGCCAGTGTTCGTATTTTAATTCTGAATATCCATTAAGTTCTGTAATTTTCATAAAGGAAGAGAGATCAAGCGGGCCGTTTACAAAATAGGTGTCACGTTGGCTTACCTCTAAAGCCTGTTGGAAAAATGAAAATAACTCCTGTGATGCATAATCCCCAATTTCCAGGCGGACACAATCACTTCTTTTGCGGGCATCAAGGATTGCTTCCATCTCAGCAAGAAGGTCAAAAGCCATATCTTCGCGGATGTCCAGATCTGCATTTCTGGTGATACGGAATGGAACACATTCTGCAACTGATTCCCCTGGAAAAAATGCGCTTGCAAACATATTGATGATATCCTCAATAATCATGAACTGGTATCCGCTATCCGAAGGTAAAGTAATAAAGCGGCTAAGATGCTTTCCCAGAGGAATAACTGCAAAAAGGGAGCGTTTTTGCAAAGAATCGAGACGGACGGCTATATGAGTAGTCTTGTTAGTCAATAATGGAAAGTTAAGAGGAGGGGATACGGCAATAGGCGATAATAGTGGAAAAATATCATTTTGAAATACAGTTTCTACGTAATGATGCTGTTCTGGGGTTAAATCAGCTGGTTTGACTCGAACGATTTTTGATTCTTTTAATGCAATTTCAAGGTCGTTATTATAACAGTCGTACTGTTGTCTGACCATCCGGTGAACACGTTCACTTATAGCTTCAAGCTGCTGGTCCGGAGTCAGTCCGGACGGGTCCGGCTGTTGTATTTTCTCCGATGCCAGTATCTGTAGCCCCCCAACACGGACCATAAAAAACTCATCCAGATTCGAGCTGGAGATGGCCAGAAATTTTAAACGCCCCAGCAAAGGAAGACTGGTATCCCGAACCTGATCAAGGAGCCTCTCATTGAATTCCAACCAGCTAAGTTCACGGTTTGTAAAAGGAACTTGATTGTCGGGCATGTCTACTCCAGCAATGTTACTTTCTTAAGAAGAACTACTCTCATGCCGTATACTTCCTCAAATAGAGTTCCTTTATTTTGAAGACTAAGCTGTTCAAGGGAAATATCATCAATGTTGGGAAGAGTGATCAGAAATGTATTCTCACTACGGTTACAGTTGATTTCTCTGATTCGCTGGCTTTTTGAACGATCAAGTGCATCTGCGATTCTTAACAGTGCAGCCAGTTTAATAACTGTAAGACGGCTTTCTTTGTCCAGAGTACTGTATTCCAGATGTTCAGGTTTGGGAGATGAGCGACGATGATATCGGGCGATAAGGGCAATTATGTGCAGGTCTTTTTTACTTAATCCGAACAGATCACTGTTCTCAATTAAATACATCGAGTGCTTATGATGACTTCGAATGCTGATAAAAGATCCTATGTCATGGAGAAGTGCAGCAACTCTCAGATGAAGTTCATACCAGGGTTCAAGCCTGTGATCATCCTTTAATTCATTAAACAGAGAAATTGAAAGCATCTCCACGTGACGGGCATGCCCCTCATCAAAATGGAATTTTCTTCCTATTACCAGAGCAGAATTGATTATCTGATTTGTGAACCGTTTTCTCAATTCTCCATGCTGTGTCATCTCCATCAGAATTCCAGAACGAGTGGAAATACTGGTGACAGTAATTGATTTTGAATTTAGAGCTCTGGCCAGGTGAATATAAAATAGAAGGACTGGCCCCACAGTTTCTGCATCAGAATATGAAAGATGATATTTAGAGACAATCTCATCGACAGACATGGACGTGATTTCATCTGTTAATTTAGACAAAGATGAAAGAGATATTTTTACCGGTGAGAAGGAATCCCAGTCTGGTTGAATTTGTGCAGCAGCAAATCTGGCATCTCCTCCCAGTGTAATCAATGTTAAAGGGCCCTCATTACAGAGGTCTTGACAGATATGGAAGACTGTGCGTTGTGTATCACTTTCTATCAGATCACGTTGTCTTATTACAGGTGTACGAAAATCATCGATCATTTCTCGAAGCCGTACAGCACCAAGGCGATAACTTTTTGAAAGCATTACATCTTCATTTTTCAAAAGCAGAATCTCTGTTGTACCACCACTCATTTCTGCAATTAAAACTTCAGGGTTTCTGTGAAAATTGTGTGTTGCAAGATAGGATACTGCACTTAAATATGTCAAACGGGCTATGTCTATGTCTTCTACGATCTCTACTATCAAACCAGTGGCAATAAATATTCTGTCCACAAATATCTGGTGATTGGATGCTTCTCTAACTGCTGTTGTAGCTATTATGCGGATCTGCTGGGTATCGATGATTTGATATTCCCTTAATTTCTGCATGAAAATTTTGAGTGTTCTGACACACTCCTCAATGCTTTCCCTGCTCAGATATCCTTTGGAAAAAGTATCTCTGCCCAAAGATAAACCGTGCTGAAGAGATTCCAGTGGCTTTATCATCATCAATTCGTCTTTTTGTGCAATGGTCATACGAATTGCAGTAGTTCCAATATCGATGACAGCCAGTGTTTGAGGCTTTTCCTTTTTGTTGTTAACAGAAGCAGGTTTGGATAGTATTTTTGTCATTGCTTTTCAAAAAGTAATCAGGTTTCAATAACTTTACGGGCCCAGGCTGCTGCACCCAGAGCTGTCGCGTCATCACCAAGTTCTGCTACCACTATTTTGTAAATATTTTCAAAAGAAGGCATCACATGATTTCTGGTGTGTTTGCTAACTTCTTCAAGATAAAGCTTTGGCATGGCTTCCACAAGTCCTCCTCCCAAGACCACTGTCTGGGGAGCCAGAAGATTTATTATACCACCAAGCGCTCTGCCAAGGTGCATCGCTGCATGGCGTACGATCTGTTCTATTTTTTTATCACCAGCGGCTATTGCTGAAGCCAGTGCTCCACTTCGGATTAGTGAAATATCTGTTCCACATATTTTTTGAAGATTTGGAGCCTCACCTCGATAGATTGCTATGGAGGCTGCTGCAGAAATGGCCAATCTGCTAGCTACAGTTTCAAGGCACCCAGACCGACCACAGCCGCACAAAAGGCCGTCAGTAACAGCTGGCAGATGTCCGATTTCCATACAACTTGTATGGCTGCTTGTAAAGAGTTCTCCGTTTTTTACAAATCCTCCACCGATTCCGGTTCCTAGGAACACTCCAAGAACTGATTGAGACTTCCGGCCGGCACCAAAGCAGTATTCTCCATAAACTCCAGCATCTACATCATTGGAAATTACTACTGGACAGGTAAACTCTTTTTCTAACAATTCTTTAAGGGGCACTTCCTTCCACCCCAAATTTGGGGCTTCAAGCACAACGCCACGATTTAAATCCAGTGTTCCTGGGACTCCCATACCAATTACACCCGGAGCCGTTGTTGAATTGGATGAATCCAGCAATAATCTTATAGTCTCAATTATTCTATCAACACCAAATTTGTCAGAAATTTTATTTTTTGTCTTTTTTCTCTCGCGTCCTAAAATGCGGTATTCACTGTTTAGAACCAGAGCTAACATTTTCGTGCCACCAAGATCAAAGCCGATCATTGGCTTGTCTGAATTAAGATTTGAGGCCAAGCTTTTCTCCTAATTTACATGATCCATTAATTTATAATTCGTACATTATAGGATATGATTGTTAGGAAAGTATTAGCCCCTTAGAAAATATTAGCTTGTGCGTAATATACAAATTAGCATTTTTCAGTACAAAACAGAGATATTCTCTAAAAAAGTGGAATTTCACTATAAACTATAAATGGTTGTCAAAGCAGTTAATTATAGTGTTCCCACTTACAAACTCTTGTTTTTCTCTTTTTTTTCTTTTATATTATAAGCCTCGATTCAAACGAAT
>CAYYNL010000173.1:0-9378 GCA_964472925.1 uncultured Fibrobacter sp.
CACATGTGGAATATTCTACGGAAAATCGTCATTATGCACATGTTGACTGTCCGGGTCATGCTGACTATGTTAAAAATATGATTACCGGTGCGGCCCAGATGGATGGAGCTATTCTGGTGGTGAGTGCTGCAGATGGCCCTATGCCTCAGACTCGTGAGCATATTCTTCTGGCTCGTCAGGTAGGTGTTCCTTACATCGTAGTGTTTCTTAACAAAGTCGATGTAGTCGATGATCCTGAGCTTCTGGAACTGGTTGAACTTGAAATCCGCGAACTGCTTTCCAAGTACGAGTTCCCAGGTGATGATACCCCGATTATTCGCGGAAGTGCAATTGCTGCTTTAACAAATCCGGAAGATCCTGAAAAGGCAAAACCGATACTTGACCTTCTTGCTGCTATTGATACCTATATTCCTGACCCTGTTCGTGAAATTGACAAGCCTTTGCTCATGTCTGTAGAAGATGTATTCTCGATTACCGGACGTGGTACAGTGGCTACGGGACGAGTGGAACGTGGTACTGTAAAAGTTGGTGATGAAGTGGAAATAGTAGGTCTGAAGCCGACCAGAAAAACGGTTGTTACCGGTGTGGAGATGTTCCGCAAGCTTTTGGATCAGGCACAGGCTGGTGATAATATTGGAACACTGTTGCGTGGAATAGACAAAAATGAGATTGAACGTGGTATGGTTTTGGCAAAACCAGGATCAATTACACCTCACAAAAAGTTCAAGGCGAAAGTCTATGTTCTCTCAAAGGAAGAAGGTGGACGTCATACACCATTTTTCACTGGATATCGTCCTCAGTTCTATTTCAGAACAACTGATGTGACTGGATCGATTAAGCTGGCAGAGGGTGTGGAAATGATTATGCCTGGTGATAATGCTGCAATGGAAGTTGAGTTGATTGCACCTATTGCCATGGAGAAAGAACTTCATTTCGCAATCCGTGAAGGTGGACGCACAGTTGGTGCTGGTATCGTTACTGAAATTATAGAATAACAATCCGTCAACTTTTAAAAGAGCGGTAATATGCCAAGAGAAAAAATAACGCTGGAGTGCACATCGTGTAAGCAGCGTAATTACGAAACGACCAAAAATAAACGTAAACATTCCGGTAGAGTGGAATTTAAAAAATACTGTCCATTTGAACGGAAAAGAACAGTGCACAAAGAAGCCAAATAAGGTTTCTGGAAGATAGTTGTCGGGACGGATTGGTTAACAATAAATTAGGTCTGTAGCTCAATTGGTAGAGTAGCGGTCTCCAAAACCGTTGGTTGGGGGTTCGAGTCCCTCCAGGCCTGGATTTCCGGGTAAAACATGCAGAAGTTAATTCAATATCTCAAAGATGTTCGTTTGGAGATGACCAAAGTTAGTTGGCCAACGAAAAACGAAGTAAGTGGAGCTACTTTGCTCGTTATAATCCTGAGTATTGTCGTTTCGTTATACGTATTTGCATGCGATAGTCTTTTTCTGACTATCATGAGTTTCATCTTTAAAGCAGGTCAAATCGGACAATAATTTAGAGGTACTCAATGGCGACACGATGGTATGTAGTACACACCTACTCAGGGCAGGAATCTAAAGTTCATCAATATCTCACCGAACTGATTCAGTCTGGGGAGATGGGAGAGCAGATAAAACAGGTTCTTATGCCTACTCAGGATGTGGTACAGGTTAAAAATGGAAAAAAACTTAAGAGTACTAGAAAGTTTTTTCCTAGCTATGTCCTGGTAGAGATGGAGCTTACCAAAGAGACTATGCATGCAGTAAGAAACTCTGCGGGAGTGACTGGTTTTGTTGGTGGAAACAAACCACAGCCGCTTCGCGAAGAGGAGGTGCGTAGAATTCTGGGACAGTCCGAAAAAATATCCCGTCAACAAATTTCTGAAGTTCCTTTTGAAATCGGTGATGCTGTAAAGATTAAAGAGGGACCCTTTAAAGATTTTGATGGTGTGGTCGATGAGATTCATCCTGAAAAAGGTAAAATAAAAGTAATGGTGAGTGTGTTTGGAAGATCGACCCCAGTGGAAGTCGATTTCATGCATGTTACTCCAATAAGCTGAATATAAAGGGAGTCTGAAAAGTGGCTAAGAAAATTGTTGGACAAGTTAAACTGCAGATACCCGGCGGTGCTGCCAATCCTGCTCCTCCGGTGGGACCTGCGCTTGGTCAGCAGGGTGTCAATATTATGGAATTCTGTAAGGCTTTTAATGCCAGAACAAAGGATTCCCAGGGACTAATTATCCCGGTAATTATTACAGTCTATTCTGACCGGTCTTTTACATTTATTACCAAAACACCTCCTGCTGCAGTTCTGATAATGAAAGAGCTGGGGAAAGAAAAAGGTTCTGGTGTTCCTAATAAAGAAAAAATCGGGTCACTGACTATGGCCCAGGTCAAAAAAATTGCGGAGATGAAACTCGCCGATCTTAACGCTGGAAGTCTGGAGGCGGCTGTTAGAATGATAATGGGGACAGCCCGAAGCATGGGTGTCAATATTACTCAATAAAGCTTGCCTTTTAAATAGGGAGATCAGTTTAATGAGACATGGTAAGAAGTATAATGAAGTCTATAAGAAAGTCGATAAGACCAAAGAGTATGGTGCTGTTGAGGCTATCGAGTTTCTGAAGTCAAATTCGACAGTCAAATTTGATGAGACAGTGGAAGTAGCCGTCAGACTGGGTGTGGATCCAAGAAAAAGTGAGCAGGCTGTTCGCGGTGCTGCTGTGCTTCCACATGGATTAGGTAAAGCAGTAAGAGTTTTGGTCTTTGCTCAGGGAGAAAAAGAAGCAGAAGCAAAAGAAGCTGGTGCAGACTATGTGGGCGGAGACGATTTGGCAGAGAAAATAAAAGGCGGATGGCTGGAATTTGATGCTGTTATTGCTACCCCAGATATGATGAAAGTCGTTGGAAAGCTGGGTAAAATCCTGGGTACAAGAGGCTTGATGCCAAATCCCAAAGTTGGAACTGTAACCATGGATGTTGCCAAAGCTGTAAAAGAAATGAAAAAAGGAAAAGTGGAATTTAGAGTTGAAAAGGCAGGGATACTTCATGCTCCTCTGGGGAAGCTCTCTTTTGATACTCAGAAGATTCTGGAAAATGCAAAAGCATTTATGGATGCCGTTAACAAAGCCAAACCCGCTACTGCAAAGGGACAATTTATTAAAAAAGTCAGTCTATCAAGCACTATGGGTCAAGGGTTGAAGATAAATGCTAATGATTTGAAAATGTAATTTACTTGTAGTTACCATAAAAAGGGTTTAGAAATGTCGACAAAAGCTGAAAGAACAGCGGATATCGAGTTTCTTGAAAAAGAATTTCAGGAAGCAACAGGGATTTTTCTGGCTGATAACAACAAGATTAATGTCGAAAAAACTACCAAACTGAGATCCGAGCTGAGAAAAAACGGAATTCAATTCATTGTAGTAAAAAACACTCTGGCCAAAATTGCTTGTACCAGAGTGGGGAAAGATGATTTGATTCCTCACTTTAAGGGTCCGACCGCGGTAGCGATTACCAGAAAAGATGGCACTGGGCCGGCAAAAATTATTAGAGATTTTCAAAAAGAAAATAAGGATCTTCTCGGATTGAAAATCGCCTATGTGCAGGGAAGTGTCTTTAAAGGCGACGATGCAATTAAGTTGGCGGATCTTCCCAGTCGTGAAGTTCTGCTTTCACAATTACTTGGTTGTCTGCAAGCCCCTATGGGCAAATTTGCAGGTGTACTCAACTCTTTCCTTTCAAAATTTGTGGGCACTCTGAATGCTCTCAAAGAGAAAAAGGAACAGGCACAATAAATGCTGGATTAAATACGAAATTAAACTCATTCAATTAAATGGAGGTTCATTGTGGCTACCTTAACTAAGGAAGAAATAATTGATGCTATTGGAGGCATGACGGTTATAGAGCTCTCCGATCTTATCAAAGCTATTGAAGAAAAATTTGATGTCAAGGCTGCCGCACCGGTTGCTGCTGTTGCAGCTGCACCTGCTGCTGCTGCACCTGCTGAAGAGAAAACAGAGTTTGATGTGATTCTCAAAGCTGCTGGTGATAAAAAAATTCAGGTGATCAAGGTCGTTCGTGAGGTTACCGGTTTAGGGCTAAAAGAAGCTAAAGATCTGGTAGAGGGTGCTCCCAAAGCAGTCAAAGAAGGGATCAGCAAAGATGATGCTGAGACTTTGAAGAAAAAACTTGAAGAAAACGGCGCAACCGTCGAAATTAAATAATTGCTTGCCGGAAAGCGTGATTTTCACGTATCTATCAAATTTCTATCTTATTTATTTGATCTAGCACAAAACACCTTGTAGCCAAGGTGTTTTGTGTTATTTATATACTATTCTAAAGCTATCTATATCATAGATACAACATTGAGGGGATGTGCGAATGGTTGAAAGAAAAAGCTATTCCCGGATCAAGAGGGTGGCTGAACTTCCCAATCTTCTTGAGATCCAGACTAGATCTTACGAAGTTTTTTTACAGCCTGATACGCCGCCGCGTATGCGGAAAAAAGAGGGATTGCATGGGGCGTTTCTCAGTCTGTTTCCTGTAAATGATGTCAAAGGGTACTATTCTCTGGAATATGAAGGTTATAAACTGGGGATTCCTAAATACACCCTTAAAGAATGTAAAGAAAGAGGCATGACATATGCAGCACCGCTGAAAGTTGACATGTCTCTGCTAGTATATGAGCAGGACGGCGAAACTAAAAAATTCGTAGAGAAGATTACCAACGAGGTCTATATCGGAGAAATTCCGCTTATGACTGAACGTGGTACTTTTGTAATTAATGGCGCCGAGAGGGTGATTGTAAGTCAGCTTCATCGTTCGCCAGGAATAACTTTTGACGAAGTTATTCATCCTAATGGTAAAAAACTGCTTACTGCCAGAATTATTCCTCAGAGAGGATCATGGGTTGAACTACTGCTGGATGTGGATGATGTTCTGACTGTAAATATAGACCGACGCAAGAAGATGCCTGCCACAGTCTTGCTAAGGGCTCTGGGATATTCGACGGATGAAATGATTCTAGGGTTGTTTCACGATACTGTCAGAGTAGCTGTCAATGATAAAAGCATGGAAAAAATAATTGGCAGCGTTAATGCCAGAACAGTTTTCGATGAAAATACCGGCGAGATAATTATCGATGCAAATGAAATAATCAATGAGGAACGTTGGAAAAAGCTTCTTCAAAACGGTATCGAATCTGTGGAAATTTTGAAGGATGTTCCAAATCCGGAGAATATGATTATTCGTAACACTCTGGCTGCAGATACTACCAAGTCTGAAGAAGAAGCTCTATTCTATATGTATGCTACGATGCGTCCGGGAGATCCGCCCAACGTCGAGACCGCTAGAAACTTGATCCAGAGGCTTTTCTTTGATGAAAAAAGGTATGATCTGGGAAATGTAGGACGCTACAGGATGAATACCAGGTTAGGGGTAATTCCTCCAGAAGGGGTTACCACTATGACCAGGGATGATTTTATTGCGGCATTCAAATATATAATAGGCTTAAATGATGGCGTGGGATTTATTGATGATATAGATCATCTGGGAAATCGCCGGGTACGGTCTGTTGGTGAACTTTTGGCAGCACAATTTGCTGTAGGTTTAACCAGAATGGTGCGTACTATTAAGGAACGTTTAAGCCTCAGGGATACTGAAAATATCACTCCTCAGGATCTGATTAATGCACGTACCGTTTCCACTGTGATACAGGCTTTCTTTGGTTCAAGTCAGCTTTCTCAATTTCTTGATCAGACAAATCCTTTGTCTGAATTGACTCATAAAAGAAGGGTTAGTGCTTTGGGACCGGGTGGTCTTACCCGTGAACGTGCAGGATTTGAAGTACGTGATGTACATCACACTCATTATGGTCGACTCTGTCCTATCGAAACGCCTGAAGGACCTAACATCGGTTTAATAGCATCTTTGAGCACATTTGCCAAAGTAAACGAATTCGGTTTCATTGAGACTCCTTACCAGAGAATTGAAAATGGTGCTCTGACGGGAGAAATCATGTGGCTGACGGCTGATCAGGAGGACAACTACATTATAGCACAGGCTAATACTCCTGTTGATGAAAAAGGTAAATTTGTAGAAAAATTGATCTTTGCCAGATACAGAGGTGATTTCCCGGTAGTGGCTCCACAGGAGATATCTTTTATGGATATTTCCCCTATGCAGTTAGTGAGTATCGCTGCTGGATTGATTCCATTTTTGGAGCATGATGATGCTAACCGTGCTTTGATGGGTTCAAACATGCAGCGCCAGGCTGTTCCTTTACTTCGTACAGAACCCCCATTTATAGGAACTGGTTTGGAAGCCAGAGCTGCAATAGATTCTGGTTGCCTGATAGTAGCCAAAAATCCAGGTGTTGTAGAGAAGGTAGATGCCAACAAAATTGTGGTCAGGAAAATAAGGTCAAAAGATTCCCATGATATTTTGGGATTGACTGAGTTTGACACCTACGAACTGGTAAAATTTGAAAGATCCAATCAGGACACCTGTATTAACCAGAAGGTTTGCATTAAAGCTGGAATGAAGGTCAATGCTGGTGATGTACTGGCAGACGGCCATGCGACTCGCGATGGAGAGATTGCTTTAGGAAGAAATGTAATGGCTGCTTTTATGCCGTGGCGGGGTTACAATTTTGAAGATGCAATCATCATTTCAGAACGTCTTGTTGCTGAAGATGTCTTTACCTCTGTGCATATCGAAGTTTTCGAGACTGAGGTTCGTGATACTAAACGCGGACCAGAAGAGCTTACCAGAGAAATTCCTAATGTCAGTGAGGATGCTCTTAAGAATCTGGATGAAAACGGTGTTATCAGAATTGGTACCGAGGTCGAAGCTGGAGATATTCTGGTCGGAAAGGTTACTCCTAAAGGGGAGACTGAACTTTCTCCTGAAGAACGTTTATTAAGGGCTATCTTCGGTGAAAAGGCTGGTGATGTGCGTGACTCATCGCTGAAAGCTCCTCCGGGCTTAAAAGGCACTGTCATTGACACTAGAATCTACTCCAGAAAAGAACGTGATAAACGGTCCAAAAAGAAAGACAAAAAAAGAATTGACGAGTTAAAGGCTGAGATAACCGATCAGATTACTGAAATCGAAAAGGTAAGATTGGACCGGTTGACAGAGTTTCTCTCCGATACTATATCCAAAGAGGTTTGCAATTTTCACACGGGAGAAGTCATCATTCCTGAAGGGAAAAAATGGACCCGAACAATGCTTTCTAAGCTTGATTTCCGTAATATCTCTTTTAAGGATGGGCTGTGTACCGATGAGGAAAAAAACAATAAAGCAGAAGAAGTGCTTTACAGGGCTAACGATCTTATTGCAAAGCTCGAAGATAAGCTGGATAAGGAAATTGATAAAGTTGTCCGTGGGGATGAATTAAAGCCTGGTGTGCTTCAATTGGTCAAAGTTTACGTAGCAAAAAAACGTAAGCTTTCTGTTGGGGACAAAATGGCTGGACGTCATGGTAATAAGGGAGTAATTTCAAAAATTCTTCCTGTGGAAGATTTACCTTACCTGCCTGATGGAACCCCGGTGGACATTATTCTTAATCCTCTGGGAGTACCTTCCCGAATGAATGTGGGGCAGATTCTTGAGACTCACATGGGATGGGCAGCTCAAAAGCTGGGTTTAAGAATAGCCACACCTGTTTTTGATGGGGCAAGTTACGAAGATGTAGTCAATTTACTTAAAGAAGCTGGGCTGCCTCCAAGTGGCAAAATTCAGCTTCGTGATGGGCGCACAGGTGAACCTTTCGATCACGAGGTAACTGTGGGTCCAATATATATGCTTAAATTGTGTCACCTGGTTGACGACAAAATCCATGCACGTTCTATTGGGCCATATTCTCTTGTTACTCAGCAGCCGTTGGGAGGAAAATCTCAATTTGGAGGGCAGAGATTTGGAGAGATGGAGGTTTGGGCACTGGAGGCTTATGGAGCAGCTTACACACTGCAGCAGATTCTCACTGTTAAAAGTGACGATCTGGCAGGTCGTTCAAAAATCTATGAAGCAATCGTCAAAGGTGAAAATACTCCCGAAGCCGGAATACCTGAATCATTCAAGGTTCTGGTCAGGGAAATTAAAGCACTTGCTCTGGATATTGATATTCTGACCGGTGAAGAAACCGCTGCTTGATTATTTGAACAGTTGGGGCACCCTGGGGTGCTCCTCTTTATACAGGGGGTAATACGTGGCAGAACTTATCAGCCATCTTGACAAAAAAGTTCAGGAGATAACGGGAGTATCGGTTAGACTGGCTTCTCCGGATACCATTAGAAACTGGTCATACGGTGAGGTTACAAAACCCGAAACTATTAATTATCGTTCTTTTAAACCGGAACGTGATGGTCTGTTCTGTGAAAAAATCTTTGGACCGGTGCGTAACTGGGAGTGTAACTGTGGTAAATATAAAAGGATACGCTATCGAGGTGTTGTCTGTGACCGTTGTGGTGTTGAGGTTACTCATTCCAAGGTTCGCAGAGAGCGGATGGGGCATATCGAACTGGCTGTACCTATTGTTCATATCTGGTTTCTTAAAAGTGTTCCTTCACATGTAAGTTATCTTCTGGGGTTGGCCAACACTGTACTTGAGAGAATCGTTTATTACGAATCTTATGTGGTAATCGATCCGGGTAATACTAATTTGCGTCGTGGAATGCTTTTAAGTGAAGACGAATTCATTGAACTTGAGGAACAGGATAAGCAGTTTGTGGCAAAAATGGGTGGTGAGGCTGTTTTGGAGATGCTTGCCACTCTGGATTTGGAAGAACTTGCAATAGATCTGCGCTCAAAAATTAAGCTCGAATCTTCAGAACAGCGTCGTCAGGAGCATTTGAAGCGGCTTCGTATTGCAGAAGCGTTTCTGAGATCTGGAAACAAACCCGAAAATATGGTTCTTCGCGTTTTACCCGTTCTTCCTCCTGATCTTCGTCCTTTGGTTCCACTGGAGGGAGGGCGTTTTGCTACTTCCGATCTCAATGATCTTTATAGAAGAGTAATAAACCGCAACAACAGGCTCAAAAAGCTTATCGAAATAAAGGCCCCTGATGTTATCCTGCGTAACGAAATGAGAATGCTTCAGGAGGCAGTGGATACTCTATTTGACAATGGGAGAAGAACCTTTTCAGTGAAAGGTGAAGGTAAGCGCCCTTTAAAATCGCTCAGCGATCTGTTGAAAGGTAAACAGGGACGTTTTCGCCAGAACCTTTTAGGAAAAAGAGTTGATTACTCCGGGCGTAGTGTTATTGTGGTAGGGCCGGAGCTGAAGATTCATCAGTGTGGTCTCCCAAAAATGATGGCTCTAGAGCTTTTCAACCCGTTTCTGATTGAGAAGCTGGAAGAAAAGGGGCTGGTGCAGAGG
>CAYYNL010000174.1:0-9281 GCA_964472925.1 uncultured Fibrobacter sp.
CTCTTTTAATCAGCGGAAACCTTTCTTTTACCTCTTTTAGCAAGTCAAAGCCCTTCATCTCAGGCATGTTAATATCTGAGATTACCAGATCGGTCTTATTATTTTTCAGTATTTCAAGAGCCTCTTTCCCATTTTCAGCTTCCAATACATTATAAGATTCGTTATCTCTAAGGAAATCTGAAATCATCTCCCGGATTTCATAATCATCATCAACAATTAAAATGGTAGATCCTGTGTTTTCCATAAATGAGAACTTTAACATTCCGGCTTAATACTACCATAACTTAAAAAAATTCCCTTATTCGATCTTGCACAGGAACTAATTATATTACTGATACGCATCGGTTTTATATACAATTTTGCTTTTTCCATTTAGATTTTCCGCCAAAACCAACAGTTTGTGATCTCAACTAAGCAATAAAATTATTTGTTTTCTGAAAGTTTTTCTGATCAGTCAATGTTTTATATTAAACAATGATTTTTACTTAAAAGACCTCAAAATCGATGAAAAATATTACTGGATTATTGCATCTTTTCTCCAGTATCTTTCCGCGACTGTCCCTCTGGTCACGATTTCCTGGGATAGTCTGTTGGGCAGCAGTATCGATGGGAATAATTACAGTTAATTTTATTCCTACTGAATCACTAAAAATACTGCTATCCTTAGATCAATTTTACATCATAAAAATTATTTCAGCAATGTTTTCTTTCTTTATTGCAATTTTTTTTCCGTCCAGAAAAATCCGTTTTATAACATTTTTCCTCCTTTCTTTACTTTTTTGCACTCTTCGATCAACAGAGCATCACTGCATTTCATCTCTGTTAGAAAAGGCACAAACTCTCCGAGGCAGTCACACTATATCAGGCAATATTATCTCCAGTCCAGTTCCGGTAAAACAGGGCTATCGTTTTCTGGTTAAATGCAAAACAGCCTCCTTCGATCAAACTGATAGACTAAAAGGAAAGATTATCCAGTGCACAGGAAAGGTTAGTCCGGTATCCTGTGCAGATGTTTTAGTTTACGGTCATTGCAGAGCTCCCCGCAAAGCCTTGAGATCCTGGGAATTCAATGAATCGCAAGTTTTGTTATCCAAAGGTATTTGGGCTAAAATGACAGTAGATTCTATTTCCATCTTATCCTCTCCCAATCCCCTAAGAAAAATTGCAGAACAATTTAGAGAGAGAGTATTTACTGTATTGTACCGTTTACAAAATCCAGCCCATCGTGCAATTCTTCAAGCCTCCTTTTTAGGTGAAAGTGATTATCTCACAGATGATATAAAGGAAATTTTCCGGAAATCAGGGATTTACCATCTACTGGCAATTTCGGGACTTCACGCAAGTATGCTCATTGCTGCAACTTACATTTTTCTGGCACTTTTTCCAGTAAATAGAAATGTAAAACATGTGGTGGCTTTGGCGGTGCTGTGGCTTTATCAGCTTTTTATCGGATTTATTCCATCACTTTTCCGGGCTACAATTATGGCAACTCTTATTATCGGTTCATTTTTATATCAGAAGAAAAACTATTCACTGCAGTCAATAGGACTTGCCGGTACATTATGGCTTCTTCACTCTCCTGAAAGTCTGTTTTTACCAGGATTTCAGCTATCATTTGCTGCCACAATCGGCATTATCACTATACCACCGGTTCTCAACTGTTTAACCCCTAAAGTTGAATCCGAAATAGCCGATTATGTTCTGTCCAGAATACTCTCTGCATTCAATATTTCCTTATCCGGATTTTTAAGCACCTTACCGATATTAATATTTCATTTCGGGTCGATCTCAATCTTCGGATTACTGGCAAATTTAATCGCTGTAAGTATAATGACTCTGAATATGTGGTCATTTTTTATAAGTCTTTTTTTTGAAGCAATAGTTCCATTTGTAAGCTCTGGTTGTATAAAGATTTCAGCTCTTATGATGGAATTACTTATCTGGATTTCGAGACTGGCAGATAGGGTTCCATGGAGTATAGTACAAATGGATAAGCCTTATACAGAAATGATATTTGGTTATTTATTCTTTTTAATCAGTCTTATTTCGATAGACAAAAAATACACCATAAGCTACATAAAATGGTGTTTACCAATACTATTATTTCTATTTCCAGCAATTTCTCTATTAAAAACAAATTATGATAAGATTTATCTGGAACGATTCAGTTCAAAAAACTGCGCAGTTGTAGCTGTTTGCTGGCCGCATAGAGGGGTCTGGGTCTTGAGTAACGATTCGGGTTACGAATATAAAATGTTATACAAATACTCTGTGCAGGCCTGGATGCGCCACCTCAGAAATGTTCGTGAAGAAAAAATTCTTTTCTTCAATAATACCTCTTCTGCTGAAATTACTGAACTCTTCCCAAAGACTTCGAAAAAAAATATTAAAAGTTCATCAAGAACTGCTCTCGTTAACCCTATAGCCAACCCTGAGCAGGCAATCAGTTTATTTACCAGTTTCAAATGCAGCAGTAAGGATATAATTTTCAGAATCGAAACAAAAACCCAGAAAATAAACTTCTGCTTCTCAGATTCTACTATTTCTTATAGTATGCTAAACGAATCTGCACACCACATTACATCTTTTCCATCCACATTCAGTCTTTCTGTTCCATGAATCTTACCCCAAAAAAGGTAGTATTGTACCTAATGCTTTTTGGTCTTTTCAGTCTTATCATCGGTTTGAAAAAATCTTTAATATCTTGAGTTCTCTTTTGTTTTTTGGGAAGAAAAATTATCTTCTATAATGTAGTAAATTCCGATATGTATTTTTAAAGTATGAAAACAGAAGAAGAAATAATAACCAGAACAGAAAAAACAGGTGACTGGTTTATCATTATTCTTTATGGTAAATTCGTAGTTAAAAATCTGATCCGGATTCGTCAGGCTTTTGAAGAGGCTGAAAAACATCTACACCTGAAAACTGCCATCGATTTAAGCAATGTAACTCATATTGATTCCAGTGCTATTACGCTACTGGCAAATTTCCAGAAAAGGCTTATGGAAAATGGCTCTAGTTCAATGATTTTCGGAGCGACTTCTGATATAAATGAAATATTTTCAATAGTAGGACTGGATAAGGTAATACCAATTAACACTGATAAAAAATACTATGAAAAAATTATTCAAAATAAATCTTAAAACTACAGTCCCTCTTATTTTAATAATAGCCTTAGTCCAGTGCGAAAAAAAGACAGAAATAGATCTTCAAACGTTCAGTTCCTGGTTTATTAATCCTTCAGTAAAATTTGATAAAAGGCTCTCCTCCTTTACCAGAGAATCAATAGACTCAGTTGTAAAAGAAATCAGAAAACGCTCAGAAACCGGTACACTTACAGAGACCTTATATGATTCATCCAACACAGCCTATGTGCTGGGATACAAGACTCCTGAACTTATAAAACAAGATTCAGTTTACCCTCTGATAATTTATCTTCATGGTGGTACTGGAACAACAGTTAATACCAAAGGAGCGCGTGCTTTTGAGATGCTTTCGCCTCTTGCCGACAGCATGCAACTATTTCTGGCCAGCCCATCTGCCAGTGCAAGTGCCCGTTGGTGGGGTCCCAATGGAATCTCAAGAATACTGCAGACTCTTCGCTTTATGACTCTTCACTACCCTATCGACAGCAATAAAGTATTTCTGGCCGGAGTATCTGATGGCGCGACTGGATGCTGGGCTGCTGCAAATACGATCTATGCACCTTTTGCCGGCTTTTTTGCAATCTCAGGCTATGGTGGCTTACTCCCTATGACCGGAATGAGACTTTTCCCTGAAAATCTGATGCAGAGACCAATTTATAGTGTAAATGCAGGAAATGACAGACTTTATCCTTTGGAAACAATAAACCGATTTCTGGAATATATGGCAAAAAGTGGAGTTCAAGTAATTGCAAAGATCTATCCTGATCAGGATCATGGCTTTGATTACAGAGAACAGGAATTTGGGACTCTGTGCAATTTTATTCGAACCTGGTCACGCCCTGTATTTAATAGTATTAATTTCAGATTCGTGTCCGAATATCCAAATTACCCGGATAACATCTTTGATTGGGAGTTACAAAATGACCCCACACAGATGTGCAATGTAGTGAGCAATAATGACACTCTGCTGATCAGCACAAAAGGTGTAAAATCTCTTATTATCAGGTCTCCTTTAGGCCACAGTCCTTGTTTTGCAAGATTGAATCAGATGCCGGTTAAAAAAATTCCTGCTTACCATGCTGATAATTCAGAATATTTTGAACTGATGAAGTATTCTTGTTTTCCCGGATTCTCTACAGCTAACCTTATAAAAATTAAACTGTAAGGAGGATGCAAAATGTCTCATGTAATTACTATTCTGGCAACTGGTTTTGAAGAGATCGAAGCAGTTAGCTTTATTGACCTGCTAAGAAGAGCAGGTATCACTGTCAGTTTACTGGGCTTGGAATCGGTGGAGGTTCGGGGAGCTCATGGCATAACCATAAAAGCAGACTCACTTCTTAGTCCGGATACTTTACTTCATGATGGAATCATTTTACCGGGAGGACAACCCGGAACCACAAATCTGAGTAATTCTGATAAAGTATTATCAATAGTAAAAAAAGCCTACACACAAAAACTTTTATGTGCAGCTATTTGCGCAGCCCCACAGGTCTTCTCAAAAGCAGGAATTCTTAAGGGCGCAAAAGTCAGTTGTTATCCTGGAGTAGAAACAGAACTGAATGGAGCAGAGATTTCTGATCTGGCGGTATCTGTGTGGGAAAATATAATTACTAGTCGTGGAGTAGGAACTGCAATAGAGTTTTCACTGGCAATTATAAAATACCTCAAAGGGAAAGAGAGAGCCGAAAGTGTAGGCCGGGCAATACTTGCAATATGATTTTGGATAGTCATATCAGGATAGATGTCACTGGTACCGGAGACAGTTTCTCTTCCTCTCTGCAATCCTGACTCCGGGACCTTTATTTAACTTTTCAGTCCCCCTCTCATCATTGTATTTTATGGGACATTGCTTAAGTTTCTTTATTGAAATACTAGGATTAACTATAAAACCACTCTATTCTTTCCTCAATCTAAACAGTAATTTTTTATGAAAAAAACCATTCTCTTCGATAAGCATTCAAATTTGAATGCCAAAATTAGTCCATTTGGTGGATATCTTATGCCCATGCAGTATGAAGGCATCATAAAAGAGCATGAAGCCACCAGAAATGCTGCAGCTATCTTTGATACCTGCCACATGGGTGAATTCCTTATTAGCGGACCACAGTCAGTCACTGATCTGGAAAATCTTTTGAGCTGTTCAGTGGCTTCAATTAAAATCGGACAATGCAAATACGGTTTTCTTTGCAATCCAAAAGGTGGAGTAATAGATGACCAGATTCTTTACCGCATGGATGAAAACCGATTTTTCATGGTAGTGAATGCTTCTACCGAAAGCGAAGATTATCAATGGATTAAAGACCACCTTTCATCTTCTACATCAATAGTTAATCTCTCTTCTGAAACAGCAAAACTGGATCTTCAGGGGCCACAGTCACCAAAGATTTTCCAGAAACTATTAAGTGATCCAATTGCGGACATGAAATTTTACCATTTCAAGCATAATCACTATAAAAGCGAACAGGTGTTGATCAGTAGAACCGGATATACTGGTGAAATTGGATTTGAAATATATCTCAGTCCCCAATCGGCTCTTCATTTCTGGGATGACTGCATCAATTTGGGTGCGGCACCTGCGGGACTTGGTGCTCGCGATACTCTCAGATTGGAAATGGGTTTTCCTCTCTATGGACACGAGCTTAACCAGGAAACCAATGCTGCAGAAAGCGGTCTGTTCAGATCCATCGCAAATAAGAAATTTATCGGTTCAGATGTAGTTCTTGACCCCTCTTCCATAAAGAAATGTCTCAAAGGAATCGCTCTGGAAGGCCGAAGGGCTGCCAGGCATGGAGATAAAATTCTCAGTCCCGACAAAGAAGAAATTGGCTATATCACCAGCGGCAGTTATTCACCATCGCTTCAAAAAGCAATAGCCATGGGTTATGTCCTCTCATCCTATGCTGTTAATGAGCAAAAGATACTTGTCAAAACTGATCGTGGTGAATTGACCGGGAATATCACTGAAATACCTTTTTACAAAAAAGCAACTGGACGTGACAATCTGGCAAATTACTTATAATAACGATAATTTTCCCAAAAAGGAGTTGTAATGACGCCAAAAGATCGAATGTATACCAGGACTCATGAATGGGTCAAAATCGAAGATAATGAAGCTTTAGTGGGGATAACTGATCATGCTCAGGATTCTCTTGGTGATATCACGTTCATCGAACTGCCCAAAATCGGTTCCAAACTAAAAAAGAGCGGTGAATGTGGCGTTATCGAGTCTGTCAAAGCTGCAAGTGATATTTATTCACCTATAAGTGGAACTGTGATGGATGTCAACGAAGCACTCGAAACGACTCCTGAGGATGTAAACAATGATCCTTATGGCAAAGGCTGGATCTTCAAATTAAATAATATTAATCCGAATGAAATTGCAGAGTTAATGGATGCGGTTGCCTATGATAAATTTCTGGAGACAGAAGAATGAGCTACATTGCCAATACCGATGAACAGCGCCGTGAAATGCTTAAAGTATGCGGTGCTGATTCCATCGAAAAACTTTTCGCTGACATACCACAAAACCTGCGTCCACGTTCCTTTAATCTTCCTCAAGGCAAATCGGAACCAGAACTGGTTAACTATTTTGATAAACTGGCCAAAAAAAACTATTCCAACCTGATAAACTTCGTAGGTGGTGGTTTCTACGACCATTTTATCCCAGCAGCTATTGATGCGCTGGTCTCCAGGAGCGAATTCTATACAGCATATACCCCTTATCAACCCGAACTATCTCAAGGCACCTTGCAGTCCATTTACGAATATCAAACTGACATCTGCAGATTAACAGAGCTTCAGATTTCCAATGCATCACTTTACGATGGTGGTACAGCTCTGTATGAAGCCTGCCAGATGGCAATCAGTACTACTGAAAGAAGAAAGATAATCGTAGATGGCGGGGTCAATCCTATCTATCGAAGGATTCTCCACACCTACACAGCTAATCTTTCTATTGAACTGGTGGAAATTCCTGTTTCCCACGGTCAGAGTAACCGTGAAAGCCTTTTTGGTGCTTTTGATGACAAAACGGCTGCTGTTATTTTGCAGAACCCCAATTTCTTCGGAGTGATAGATGATCACAGTGATATCGTTGAAAAAGCACACTCTTTCGGAATGCTTGCGGTTCAATCGGTTTATCCGATAGCCATTGCCATTCTCAAATCTCCTGGTGAACAGGGCTTTGACATTGCTACAGGTGAGGGACAGTCTCTGGGCATCCCGCTTTCCTTTGGAGGACCTTATCTGGGATTTATGGCTACTACAAAAAAGTTGGCTCGCAAAATGCCTGGAAGAATAGTTGCCAGAACAGTTGATGTCATCGGTAAAGAAGGTTTCGTACTCTCCCTGCAAGCCAGAGAACAGCATATTCGAAGGGAAAAGGCAACTTCCAACATCTGCTCCAATGAGGCTCTCTGTGCCTTGCGTGCACATATCTACCTTAGCCTGTTGGGGAAAGAGGGAATCAAACAGGTAGCTTCTCTTTGTGCTGACAAGGCACAATATGCCAAAGAAAGAATAAAGGCTATTGCAGGGGTTAAGGTCATGGACTCATCCCCCACATTCAATGAATTCGTAGTAAAACTTCCTATTGATGCAGGAGAGTGTGTGGGTAAATTGATTGATTATGGTTTTGCTGCAGGATTTCCACTGGGGCGGTATTATCCTGATATGGGTAATTATCTGTTGATTGCAGTAACCGAAAAGAGAACCAGATATGAAATCGGAGAGCTTGCAGAAGCGCTGGAGGCAGTATTATGTCAATAATTTTCCAGGAATCGGTTAGCGGAAGAAAAGGGGTCATGCTCCCTGAAAGTGATGTTCCTGTTCATCATGCGATTCAAAGCAAATATCTTAGAAGTGAAGACGCTAAACTTTGTGAACTTTCCGAACTTCAGGTTGTTAGACACTTTACAGCCCTTTCACGCAAAAATTACGGTGTGGATACCAATCTCTATCCTCTGGGTTCGTGTACCATGAAATACAACCCGAAGGTCAACGAAAAAATCGCGGCTATGGAAGGTTTTTCATCGCTGCACCCTTTATTACCACAGCTTATTGGTGGTGGGATGCTCACTCAGGGAGCATTATCGGTGCTTTTCGAGCTTGAAAGACTTCTTTGCGAGATCACTGGCATGGATGCTTACACTTTGCACCCGATGGCTGGAGCCCATGGCGAGTTGACAGGCATGATGATTATAGCTGCCTACCACAAAGATAAAGGCAATCGCAAAACTGAAGTACTTATCCCTGATGAAGCACACGGAACCAATCCATCCAGTGCTTCGATTGCTGGTTTTCAGGTAACCTCAATTCCCACTAATGAGAATGGAATTCTTGACATTAAATCGCTGAAAGAAACCATCAGTGAGAAAACTGCAGCAATCATGCTCACAAACCCTAACACACTGGGCCTGTTTAATCCATTGATACAGGAAGTAGCAGCTATTGCCCACAAATACGACGCACAATTGTATTACGATGGGGCAAACCTTAATGCAATATTGGGGAAATTCAGGCCGGGTGATGCACTTTTTGATGTTATGCATGTTAATCTGCACAAAACTTTCTCTACTCCTCATGGGGGAGGTGGACCAGGGGCTGGACCGGTTGGTGTAAGAAAACATCTGGAACAATTTTTGCCGGTTTCTCGGATTATGAAGCGTTCAGATGGTACCTATGCCTTAAGTTATGACTATCCAAAATCCATAGGGTATATAGCACCTTTTTATGGAAATTTTGCAATCTGTCTCAGAGCTTATGCTTATATTTTGACTTTAGGGGCAAAAGGATTAATAGAGGTAAGTGAAAACGCAGTACTAAATGCTAACTATGTAATGAATTCCCTTAAAGATTTTTATGACGTACCTTATTTGAAGACCTGTATGCACGAATGTGTATTAAGTGCAAAAAAACAGCTTGAAAATAAAGTTCATGCAGTGGATATTGCCAAGGCACTTATTGACAGGGGAATACATCCTATGACTATTTACTTTCCCCTTATAGTTAAGGAGGCCATGATGATAGAACCTACTGAGACTGAAAGTAAGGAATCCTTAGATTTCTTTATCGATGTTATGAAAGAAATAGCATTATTGGCTAAAACCGATCCACAATCTCTTCATCGGGCAC